>NZ_BAAIHN010000017.1:0-60118 GCF_054784775.1 Lacticaseibacillus boliensis | reverse complement strand
TCGGTCTGTTCGTGGTGCATCGATCACCAACTTCTCCGCTCAGTCAGTATTCGCAACGCTCCAAACGTTGCTTTCAGACCGGCCAGATGCGATTTCATGTCCCAAATACCGAGGTGAATAATCCAGGATCTAATAGTTTACTATAAACTTAGCACATATGACGGATCAAATGAGGCTATTTTATGCACAGTTGGCTCCTATGGACAGTTCACCTGCTTTTATCGTTTGGGATCATCGCAGGCTACGACATGTACTACCAATATCTATGGCATCGCGGCGGCCGCCTTGCGCAGTGGGGATTGCCACTTTCTAACACGGCGCTGGCCGCCTTTTGTGCGCTTTGCGCCGTCGTGTATCCCGATACCCAACGCTTTTATCTCAACATCGCTTTTTTCGGGCTGAGTTCTGCGCTATTGGATGAAAAAATCAGTCTGCCTGACTATCTCGTGCGGGCCGCAGAGCTCCTACTATTCATCAGCATGTCTGCGATATTGCCGATCGCGCCGACGACTTGGCACTGGGTGCTGTTCGGCTTTGTGATCGGACTCGTTTGGCTATGGTTCAAGCGTGATTATGTCAGCCAACACCTGTGGGGGATGCTGGCCGTCGGCACGTTCTTTTGGGCGATTTATTGGCAGCCGCAAACCAACGCCCCAATCGAAAGCACCTTGCGCGTCTTGATCACTTTTCTCGTCCTTATCGCTGAGCGATTCTGGCTGTGGCAACGTCTGCAGTACCGCGATACAACAGCGCAGACGTTCCAGCAAGAAGCCGATCACGACCATCTCACCAACGCGCTCAGCTATGCCCGTTTTCGCCAAGATCTCGCCAACGGCTTGGCTGAAGGGCAATTCAACCTGATCATGTTCGACCTGGATTTTTTCAAGTCGGTCAACGACGAATACGGCCATATTGCCGGCGACACGGTGTTGAGAGACACCACCGCCTTGGTCCAGACGCTATGCCACGACGGCCAAGCCAAGCTTTACCGTACCGGCGGCGAAGAGTTTGCGATTATCGCCAGCGCCGACTGCAATCTGCCAGCGTTCACCCGTAAACTTTGGCAGACCATCCGCAACCATACGTTCACCGTCAACGCGCATCAGCTCAACCTAAGCGTCTCTGTGGGCGCTACTCGCATCAGCCAAGACGATCACGTCACGTTGGACGTTGTGCGCCGGGCAGACGCCAACCTTTACCTGTCCAAGCGTCGCGGTCGCGATGCGGTCACGATCGACGGCAAGACCTTGGTGGCTTCCCAAACTTACCATTTGACCCGTCTGTTTGCCTATTACACCGCTCCGATCGTCGACTTCGGCAATAACCAAACCACCGCCAACGTTTTGGCCGTGTCGCGATTCGACCAGCACAACGGCACTTGGGTCGACGATCCCGGCGCCGGGTTCAATGTCGCCACCTTGCTCGCGATCATCAAGGAAAATGATCGTTTTCTCAGCGGGCATCCGGTCCTCCGGCTCACGCCCAAGCAGTTTATCGACCCGGAAGCAATCACCCAACTGATCGCGTTCAACCGCGATCGGGCACCGGCAGATACGCTGACACTCAGCCTGACCGATCGGCCGGTGTTTGCGGATTTTAAACGGGCATCCATTCGTTATCATCAAAGTAACATTGGTGTCGTCATCGTCTCGGAGCGCTTCATTCCGTACAAAAATGCCCGCCAGGTCACAAACTGGATCCAGCATTATGATCAGCTGGAAATCAACCTCAATACTCTCACCGCCAATTTCACCGATCCGCACTTTGCCGACGAGATCCTGGCCTGGCGCACACGCCTGAAACAGGCCAACAAAGATTTGATCGTTTCTGGCATCGATAACCGCAACGACTTCCAAACGATCCGTAACCTCGGCATCCACCTTGGTCGCGGCCGGTATTTCGCCGAACCACAACTACCGCGAATGTGAGCTTTTCCCACTGGGGATAACTTGTGTCGTTAAAGTTATCCCCTTGTGGACAACTAAACGGTACGAAAAAAGCGTGAATCATCTTGAATTCGCGCTTTTTTCGTGTATTTTAGATTAAATCTTATCTGCAAGATAGTCCCGCAACACCACTGCGTTGTTATGCGCGGTATCTTTGGCGCCATATAACAGTAACACGCGCTCAGCGTTGCTGGCTTGCAGCTTGGCGATAAAGTCTGGTGTCGCTGGATTGGCCTCAAGCTCGGCAAGGTAGCGCTGGCGAAATTCCGCAAACTTCTCGGGATCATGCCCGAACCACTTGCGCAACTCTGTGCTGGGGGCGATGGTTTTGTCCCAATCATCTAGCGCGGCATTGACTTTGCTGATCCCCCGCGGCCAGACACGATCGATCAACACTCGCAACCCGGCCGGCGCGTCATGTGCATAGATCCGAATCGGTAATAGTTCCATTTTCCCACCCACTTTCACTATCATTGTAGGCGGCCGACAGGCATAGCGTCAACTTATCCACTTGTTGATAACTATCTGATTTAACGGGCATCAGCCGTTATTCACAGGTACAATGGAGCTAGCTTCTGTCCCCCCACTGAAAAAAGGAGTCCCTCGGATGAAAAAATCGTCTCTCACGCTTGCCGGTGGCATTGCGGCCGCCGTCATCATCATCGCCGGCGGTTTCGGCTGGTATCGCTGGCATCAGACACAGACCCAACAAGCCGCGATGCAGGCCACCGCTTCCGCCTACACCAAGGCGTTTGCTTCGCGCAACTACACCAAGCTGGCCGCGCAAGTCGACACCAGCCACCTCACAGGCACCGGCTGGCACTACACGAAAAAAACGCTGATCGCCCGCAACCAAGCCGTTTTTTCCCGGGTCGGCGCCACCAACATCAAGATCTCTCACCTCAACGTTGGCAAGGCCAGCAAAACCTCGGCCCCGTTGACCTTCACCGCCACTATGACGACGAAGATCGGCCAACTCAAGGCGCAACACTATCGCACCACGCTCGTCAAAGTCGGGAACGACTGGCGCGTGCGCTGGTCGCCGTCGCTACTGTTTCCTAATATGGACGGCCAAGACACAGTTCAGCTGACCACGATCCCTGCGACCCGCGGGCAGATCTACGACCGCAACCACCAGCTGCTCGCCAAAAACGGCACGGTCATTCAAGCCGGACTGCTGCCTAAACAATTAGGCAGCGGCACCACCCGCACGACCAACCTACAAAAAATCGCCACCGCCTGGTCGGTGCCAGTCGCCAGTCTCCAAACCTTGCTCAACCAGTCTTGGGTGACCGCTGACACCTTCGTGCCGGTCAAAGTGGTGACGGCAGCGCCAGCGTTGACCGGCGCCAGCTACCAGACGATTGGGTCGCGCACCTATCCGCTCGGTGAAGCCGCCGCCCAGCTGATCGGCTATGTCGGAACCGCCACTGCAGACGACATCGCCAAATCCCCGTCACTGACCGCTGATTCAGTCCTGGGCAAAGCAGGGCTGGAGAAAACCGCCGACAAGCAACTGCGCGGTGTCGACGGCGGCAAAATCGCCATCCAAAACGGCGACAATAGCCGCACCCTGCTTAAAACCGCCCCTAAAAACGGTAAGGATCTGACGCTTTCGATCGACAGCACCAAGCAAAAAGCCGCCTTTGCCGCGCTGGCTAATAAGCCTGGCAGCATCGTGACCATGGCACCAAAAACCGGCCAATTACTGGCCCTGGCGAGTGCGCCAAGCTACGATCCGAATAAATTCGTCAACGGCATCTCCCAAACCGATTATGCCAAATACGCCAACAACAGCGCCTTGCCTTTCGTCAGCCGTTTTGCCCAACGCTATGCACCAGGTTCGACATTCAAGATGCTGACCGCCGCGATCGCGCTTCAAAACCACACGATCACCGCCAACACCACCAAGGCCATCTCTGGCCTCAAGTGGCAAGCCGACAGCAGCTGGGGTAGCTACAAGGTGACCCGGACCGTCGACGCCAGCCCGGAGAACATGACCCAGGCGCTGGTGAACTCCGATAACATCTGGTTTGCCCAAACCGCCTTGAAAATGGGCGCCAGCGCCTATCTCAAAGGCCTCGCCCCACTGTTCAAAACGCAAGCCACCTTGCCGGTTACGCAAAACCGCGCCCAGATTTCAAATACTGACAAGCTAAAATCAAGCACACTACTAGCTGACACGGCTTACGGGCAAGGCCAGCTCCTGTTGTCGCCGATCCAACAAGCCGCGATGTACAGCTCCATCGCCAACGCCGGCACGATGCAACAACCGACCCTGCAGCCGACCGGTCACGGCCAACGCACGACCGTTTTGGCCAAAGATGCCGCCAGCACCGTCAAGACGGCGCTCACCCATGTGGTGGCTGACACCAACGGTACCGCTCATGACTTGCAGCTCGCCGGTCACACCATCGCCGCTAAAACTGGTACCGCGGAGCTGAAACAAAAGCAAGACACCGACGGCAAGCAGAATGGCTTCCTCGTTGCCATCGATGCTGATAACAACACCTATCTCACCGTCGCTTCATTGGAAAACACCGGTTCTGAGGCCGTTGTCACCATGAGCAAGCCTTATTTGCAAAGTCTATACTGAACACACAAAGGGAGACAAGGCGCATGCGCCTTGTCTCCCTTTGCTTGTCCGGTCTTTATTGCACGAACGCGACCATAATTTTAAATACGGTTCGCTTTTTACCGACCCATGACGGTAGCAAAAATGAATGTTTCGTAAATTCTATTAATAGCTAAATAAGTTAGCGCTATCAATCATCGGTTAAGTCAACTAGCGCGTCTGCGGCTTTGCGAACACCGTCGATCAACGCGGCGATGCCTTGTCTTGCCGTCGCCGTCAGCACCTTACCGTGATAAGTTGGGGTTGCTTCGTTATCGCGTAGTTGGTGCTGTAAGGCTAATAACTCTGCATCGAGTGAACGCGTTGGTTGAGCCGTGCGACTATCGCTGTTACCCACTAAATAGTCGACAGAAACGCCAAAATAATGGGCGATCTTAACTTTTGTTTCGTCATCTGGCTCGCGTAACCCTTGTTCGTACATCGAATAAGTACTCGTGCCGATCCCTAACATCTGAGCGACGTCGGCCTGCCGGGTTTTCGGCCGCTCGTGTCGAAGATCTGCAAGTCGCTCTGCATTCACATTTTCCACCTCCATCTTCATTCAGCATAATACACTTTCGGGTACAACTATCTTTTTTCGTGCAAACCGTATGAATGTAATTGACGCAACGCATTATGCATTGTAGGCTTAAGCTAAATCTTGACACCCAATATATGGTAGTTGTCGTAAAGAAAGAGGCGTTCTTATTGATTCGTTTTTTTGGCCAGCCAAAATATCGCTATCCGCAATCCGATGAATTGATCGGTTACGAATTGTTGTTACGTGAATGGCAAAATGGACGATGGGGCGTCCCCACAGACTTCTCCCAATACAGTGCGACCGACATCACGGAGCTGTTGCGCATAACACTTGGCGCCTTGCCAGCAACGCTGCCACTGATTTCTTTTAACCTGGATCAAGCACAATTTGCTGATGCCCAGTTTTTGCGAGAACTCACCGCCTTAGCCGGAGAACTCCTGCATCCGGAACACTTAGTCGTCGAATTGACCGAGCGCGACGAACATGTCGCCTCCGAACGCCTGTCGCAGGCAGCCAAGCAGTACGCCGATTCCGGGTTGCGCGTCTGCTTAGACGACGTCGGCACCGGCGCCAATCAGGCCGCCATGGCCATGGCGCTGTTGCCTTATACCGTCGAGTACAAGTTTGCCTTACAAAACTTCCGTACCGACGACAACATGCAGGTGCCGCTAGCGCTGTTACGCCAATGGCACGATCGTGCGGTCGCCGAAGGCAAGCTGTTTGCGATCGAAGGCTTAGAAGCACCCGAAGACCTTGCTATCGCTGATGCGTATGCCCCTAATGTCCTTCAAGGCTACTACTTTGGCCATCCGGCACTGTTGGCGACCACGGCTTAAGCCATCAAAAACGGCGAGGTTGGCTGATATCATCTCAGATATCAGCCAACCTCGCCGTTTTTGTTGTTATTGACTACGTGTCTGCAACAACGCGATTGCGGCCAGCGTTTTTGGCCTCATACAGATGGGCGTCTGCCCGCGCAATCGTGCGATCGTTTTGAGCGTCTTGAGCCAAGACCCGGGTGATGCCTGCCGAGATCGTCAGCGACAACGTTGTGCCTGACGTATGGATCTTCAGCTGTTGCAGGTGCTTGCTGTAATGAGCGACCAACGCTCGGGCTTCCTCGTCATTAGCGCCACCAGACAGCAAAATGCTGAATTCTTCACCACCTGTACGATACAGCGCACTCGGATACTTGATCTGATCGAGATACTGCGTCAAATCGGCGACGAAAGTCTTCAACACGTCGTTACCTGCCAAGTGCCCATAAGTGTCGTTGACGGCCTTGAAATGATCGATGTCGATCATCACCAGATGGACCTCCACCGGCGAACCGGAAACGGCAAGCTGACGATACCGGGTGAAGTCGGTCGTGAACTTGCTGAGACTATACGCACCTGTTAACGCGTCGTGTTGGTTATCATATTGTAGCGAATCGGCTTCTTTGCGCCGGTATACCAGCAGATGGTCGTACACATGGGCCAACGCCACCACGATGACGAAGGTCAAGGTGACTTCTAAGGTCGGCAGCAACTCATAATGATAGCTGAACATGTCAAAAAGCCAATAGATCAGCGAAACGCTGACCAAGACAATGCCATGCCGGACATGGTTTGCTTTGATCCAGACTTGGTGGTTGTTGATCGGGATCAAGATCAACAGTGTCAGGATAAACCCGACCAACGACGGGATGTCCCAGTGCCAAAACGGCCAAAATGAGATGAACACCCCGAGGAGCAGCCACCGGAACGCTTTGCGGTCGTTGAGCCGCTTGGAGATGTAGATCAACGTCCCGTTGCGCAGCGCGTTGGCGGTCCAAGTATACGTCGTCCCAAACAGCCGGAGTGCGCGGATGAAGAAGATCACCGCGACGACATAGATCGCGATCAATACTGGAGCGGGAATACGCCGATGAATCCAGCGCTCAATAAATTGTGGACCGAGTTCTTCGACGATTTCCAATGATGCCACGAACCCGATCATATAGAAAAATGTCCAAAAGAACGTATTGCCAACTAATTCCATTCTGGAACTCCCATCGTCAGACTAAAGGGCACGACCCAAGTTCAGCCATGCATGGTTAAGCATACAACATTTTATAATTGAATACAGCATTCATTGTTATTTAAAGATTAATTTTTCACAATCGTACCACAAAAAAGCCAGCCGCCTAGCGACTGACTCTCAGTTTCGGAAAAAAGTCCTTGTTAACGCAAAAAGCCATCGATTTGATGGCGAATTTGCGAAACTTATTGCCGATTGAACGGCTCGTATTTGCACACATATGATCACTCGATGATGGTTTGGGGGAAGATCATCAAGAAACCTGAACAAGAACAAAACGACCCGTCACAGCAGACTATCCGAAGATAGTCCCTGCGTACGGGTCGTCCCAGATATGCCATAAGGCCTGTCATCTGGGTGAGCTTTTAAATTCAATTGTTCTTGCCTACGAGTAACATCATAACCTTTACTTGGGCTAGATGCAACCTGTTTATGATAAAGTTATTCGTTCTATTGGACCGCGTTGCTCAACGTCCAGTCGAGATTCGCGTTGTAGTCAGCCTTAGCATTACCTGCAGGAATGTGCAGATGGATCGCGGTAGCAGCATATTTAGCAGTGGTTGTCCCACGAGACGACTGCGCATTGGTGCTGATCAACGTCGCTGCATCCCCACCAGTGGTGATGGTGGTCGACGCCGTATCGCTTGACGCCGTAGCCGTTGTGGCACTTTGGACCGCCGCTTGGTCGAACGTCAGCTGTGCTGAATGGATCTGATCTTGATCGTCTGCGCTGACAAAATCGGTGGCAGCAACCGAAACCGACCAGCCATTAGCAAAGCCGGGATTGGTCACTGACACTGCCGTATCGACGCTGCTGGCGTCGACATCTTGTGCCTTACTAGAATACTTTGCCGCTGAAAAATCGATGTTCGGTACTTTATCGATTGCGACGCAACTGTTTTTTGGCATTGTAAAAGAAACTGATGCCGTCGACGTTGCAGTATCAGCGTGTGCAACAACAGGAGTTCCAAGTGCGCATAGCGCGGCAAAAACCGCACTAAAGACACCTAGAGCCACCAAAATAAAGTGCTTGTTCAAAAACGATTCCCCCAAACCATTTAGTGACAAGTGATTCAAATATGTGTAGTTCTTTTAATGTTATACCACAGGTCGAGGATCAATACCATAAAAATAGTAATTATTTATTCAAATTTGAATCGATCCCATCTTGCTTTTGAGCGCTTAATCGTGGCCAAACCCCTTTTTTATTAGGGACTTCCTAAAATCATTATTGTTATTTTAACGATGTCGTTTTTTATTATCATGCCACATCAATACAAGGACCAATCCTAGCACCACGACTAACAGGCCGATGACGATCAACAGCACCCGCAATAACAAGCTGCCTTGCGGACGCTTCTGATCGACCGCGGTATGGTTGAGCTGTCTCGCCTTGGTATTGGTGATGCGAAATTGCCGCTGAAAATGCCAGCGATAGTTGCCTTCTGCAGCGTGCGCATCGAGGATCATGGTGTAGTTGCCGGCCTGTAGCTGCTGGTTTCCTGTGCTGACGGGAAAGGTGAAACGGCTATTTGGGGCCAGCGCCAACCGATCTTTCGTATAGGTGATATACGGCTGCTTTTGGCCTTTTTTGAGTACCTTCACTTGAAGCTGTAAGCGGTGGATCAAATTGGGCTTCGTATTCTCCAAATCGAGAGCGATGTAGTTGCGATAATTCAGCTGTTTGGCGGTCACGCGACGTAATTCAAGCTTAGGGGCAATCGTTTTGTAGTCGTCAGTTTCTTGCACTGACAGCCCCACAACATAGGCGAACTTATTGGTCAGCTGAAGCCCTTTGTGGCTGGAGGCCGCCGTCGAATCGACCTCGACGACGCGGACTCCACCTAGCGCCACACCGGCAAAAGGCTTGGCCGGCACGCGCAACTGGATGGTGGTCGGCTTGGCCGACTGTGCCGGTACCGTCACCGTCTTGGGGGTCGTCGCCATCTGCTCGATGTTAGCTTCCAACGACGCCGGGGCCGCTAGCTCATGCCGGGTATAATCGACTTCCCCATTAGTATTGGTGGTGGCGCGATTGATGCTCACCTGAAAGCGATGGGCTTGCGTATCCTTATTGGTGATCGTGAGCGTCAGCGTCTGCTGGCTTCCTGGCACCACTTTGAGGGCAAAATACGAAACCTGCTGATCGATCTGGTTGTCAGGCAGCTGCGCCGCCACGGAATAATGTAAGTTCTCGGCTCGCACCGTTTGGGTCGGTGCCGCTAGCCCCGCTAACAACACCAGTAATAGCCACAATCGTTTCATTTTCTCTGCTATATAAAATGTGGAAGAATGCCTACTGACACTAGTAAAGGATTATATATTTCCTTTCATAGTTGTACATTCGTGATTTTATTTGGTCCCGTCAACACCAGTATTCTTACCTCGGCATACACCTCGCAACATTGACTGGCTCTTGAACCTTTAGGACATAGCCTGCCCCTGAGCGTATTGAATCAAATTCTGGACGGCATTCTCGTCTCGCTCAAGCTGAACGCCACAGCCGTAGCAATGAAACTCGTGATGTTTGGTGCCATGGCGGGCGTTACCTGTCAGAGTCAACTTGTCATCGCCAGTTTTCACCAACCCGCAACGACTGCACCGCTGCGTGCTCGGATAAAACCGATCAACCAGCACCAACTGACGCCCATACCACTGCGTCTTGTCTTTAATCAACACTTTGAAGTGGCCAAACAGCGAACGATGTAAGTTCTTCGCCAGTCGCTTGTTCATCTTCATACGCTTGGCGTCCAAGTTTTCAATAGCGATTGTACTGTTAGCTTGCACCAACATAGTCGTCAACTTCTGTAAGAAGTCATTTTGAATCCTCGTCACTTTCTGATAAATCCGCTGCAACTTGGTTTTCGTTACGCAATAGTTATTAGAGCGAAAGTGCTCGGGATTCGCCTGACGCTTGCGGGCGAGGCGCCGTTGGTACAAAGACACGCGGTTATACAAACTGACCAGCTGTTCCGTCAATACGCAGGTGGCAGACATTGTCTCACTATCGTTGTAGACGAATTTTCCAATATTGGCATCAACACCACATACGCGTTGGTTTTGGGGTAGTGGCTCTGGGTTCGCCACATCGATGCTTAGACAAACGTAATAGCCATCTGCTTCTTTGACAATCGTAGTAAGTTTGACAGGCCCTGACCAACGTGGTGCTTCAGCTAGGCGGATATCGTCCCATCGATCATGATAGCCCTGCGGTTTATCTAACCGCAACTTACCATTAACGATGATTGCCCGATCGGTCTTAAAACCAAGCCGACTGCGTTTTTTTGATTTAAACCGCGGTTTGCGATGATCTGTCATCTCGGGGTTGAAGAAATTCTTCCAGGCCTGTGCTAAATCATGAACCGCCAATTGTAAGATTCGCGCTGAACGGCTATATTGCCAGTCGGCTTTATTGGTGACTAATTCATTACGAACCAGATATTCATTAGGTCGCGCGGTCTTATCCGCCAAAGCCACTGATGCATCATACATCTCATTCCAGGTGGCTAACGCTTGATTGTAACAATAGCGTCGATAATCGCATGCTTGGGCCAAAACTCGACGCATGGTCGCGTTCGGATAACACCGGATCTTATGCGTCCTAAACATGTTTTCACCTCCATCCTGCTCATGAATAACATAGCAAATGAAGGTAAAAGCGCTCTGTCAAGACATGATGAAAGCTGTCGCCATCTAGCCATGCACCAGTCAGTGATTTTTCACGATTTTCTCATTTCATAGCACTTGGTAATTCTGACTTCCACTTGATTACTTCAGAATGACCAGATACCACAAATCAGGACATGGTGGTACATTAATGATTACTGTTTGTTATCTCCTTGCCGATTTATCT
Source organism: Lacticaseibacillus boliensis (assembly GCF_054784775.1). Classification (NCBI taxonomy): domain Bacteria; kingdom Bacillati; phylum Bacillota; class Bacilli; order Lactobacillales; family Lactobacillaceae; genus Lacticaseibacillus; species Lacticaseibacillus boliensis. Next base: position 49,103 of record NZ_BAAIHN010000017.1, on the reverse strand, counting down.
TGTGATGCCACAACTTTATAAAGATTATTCTCGATTAATCGTCAGCAGGCGTCAACCCACAAGTGTAGCGACCTTTGCCAACCTATTTTCCAGATAGCCGCTAAACTAAAAGAGAAAATATCATCACGACGAAAGGAAATATAATCCTCACATGGTTTATATCATAGGTGCCCTACACATGGAAACCCCACGCGTCTATTACAACACCATCACGATTGACGATGATGGCCTCGGTTTCATCGTCGGTTTGATCCGAGAGGTTTACTCACCAGGCCTGGCCAACGCCGGTCGCACCCGGCAACTCCTCGCCTATCAGCCACAACTGCCGGCCCAGAATCCGGCGTTTCCAGTTTACCACGAGACCCTGAGCGTCCTCACCCGAGCTGATTGGGCGCAAACCAACTCAGGTGAACGAATCGTGTCGGCCTCGACTTTTTTCAACACCTATCGTAATCTCGATCGGCTAACCTGTTTTCAAACTTTCACGCCACCGGATCCCATCGCCAGACTCTGGCACGTCTTGCCCAACGACTACTGGCCGACCCTCGTCGCCAACGCCCGCCTCCAACTTCAACGCGACCTCGACGCCTTCATCGACCATCGCCCTGCAACCTTGCCACGGATCGCCCCGCCGTTGCGTGAACTGGGTTATTTTCCAGACTGAGCGCGCCACACAAAAACGCCGGTACAGCACGACTGCTTGGCGTCATGCTACACCGGCACTTAACTTCTACACCGTAATCAACGTCTGGATCCGCATGTCGAATGCCTCCACCGGCCAAGCAGCCGTTGGGTACACCATCGAAGGTGCCGCCAGCGTCACCGTGTGGCCAAGGTAGCGGGCCAAGAAGCGATCGTAATACCCGCCACCAAAACCGATCCGGTAATGCGTATCTATTGCATAGGCGATCCCTGGCACGAGCAACAGGTCAGGTTGGTCGTCGACTAGCGCTGGATCATAAGCTGGCTCCGGGATCCCGAACTTGCTCTTGATCCGGTGGTCTGGACCGGGATCTGGTAAAAAGGCGAGCTGACGCTGCGGCATGCACCGCGGGATCAACACCTGCTTGCCTGCCGCCTGCGCCGCTTCGATCACCGGTGCGGTTGGCACCTCAAAGCCATTGCTGACGGTGACCCCGATCGTGCGGGCCTGTTGCCAGGCCGGCAATGCAACCAGCTTAGCCAGCAATGTCGCTGAAGCCGCTTTGGTAGCGGCGGCATTGGTCTGCAATCGCGCGATCTGGGTGGTTCGGAACGTTTTTTTCTCAGAATTCATCGCCACGCCTCCTTATCACCGCCATTATGCCTGGTGGTGATAAGGGATGCAAGCATCTGAACTATCCGATTTCTTAGCCAAAAAAACAGGCCAGGAACCGCCGTAAGGGTCCTGACCCACAGTTTTTGTCCAAGTCTACCTTGAACCCCACTGGAGGTTGATTCATAAGAGGAAACTGCCACTGTCCGCCATCCCACTGACGGAACTGCCCAGGGAGGCGCTCCTTCCTCCCTGTTGTTAGTATAGCAGAAAAAGTAAGCGCTGTCATGATGTTTTTGCGGTTTTCTTTCGCAAATGCGGAGCCTCCGGTCGCTATAATAAGCGAAACCGTTGTAGCGCCAGCGCGACCCCGTTGTCGTTGTTGCTGGTCGTCACGTAATCCGCATCCGCGCGCACCGAAGGCTCCGCATTGCCCATGGCGATCTGCACCCCGGCAAAATCCGTCGCCCGCACCTCGTCGTCGTGACACCCAAAATACACGATGTCCCCAGCGTACAACCGATAGCGCGTCATGATATAATCGATCCCTCGCGTCGGTCTGGCGTCGCGACTGACGATGTCGAGCTGACAATCCCCCACCGAAACGGTGCGGATATCTCGGAGATGGAGTCGATGTAAGAAATCTGCCACCGCCTGGACGCCGGCTGGGGTGGGGGTGATCAGGCTGATCTTAAAGACCTCTTTGAGCTTGGTGCCAAACAGCTGTTGCATCGGTAAGACCTCAAGGCGCTTGCGCCCGAGCAACTTGTACCGCGACCCTGCGGCCTCGCGCACCGAATAGCCGTGTTCAGCATCGAAAACGCTGATCCCCAGCTCTGGAAAACTTGCCAACAGCGAACGGATCAAGGCCATCATCGCCAACGGTTGGAGCGGCCAGGCTCCCAACAAACTTTTCTTCCCCGTCCGTGGTGCGAAGATCAAAGCGCCGTGAAACGCGATCTGTGGCGCGTCGGTTTGCAGCCGCTTGAGGATCGGTCTGATCTCAAACGCCGCCCGACCGGTCACGATCGACAGCGGCACCCCAAGGTTGTTGAGCGACATCGCGGTGGTCGTGGTCAGATTTCCCAAATCGTTCAGCAAAGCGCCATCAAGCGCGGTAAAAATGTACTTGGCGATAACGCTCACCTCCCTTTGTTAGACAACGTTTACATTCTACCACTGTCGCCAGCCGCCCGCCCCATTCGTAGGCACAGCGTCGCAATTTTCCACAATAAAACCGCAACCCCGACGGCGTTACGGTTGCGGTCATTGCTCAATACCCGAATTGCCAACTGGTAGTCAGCGTATAAGGTTGCTCAGGAACCAGCGTAATGGCTGACCAGTCTTGGCCGCTCACAGGGGCGACTTGGGTTTCCAAAGTCACACCATCATGCGCGCCGATATTGTGCGCAATCCCGGTGTGGTCAAAATGATTGGCAGTGTAAACCACCACTGACGGCGCGCTGGTCGTCATCGTGACGCTGCGACCACTGGCGCCGATCAGCTTGGCCGCCTGTGCCTGCTTGATCAAAAACGGATGGTCAAATCCGGCCCCGCCTAAGACCTGTGGCATCACGTCCTTGAAACGTTGCCCTTGGCGGAAGTCAAACGGGGTGTCGGTGACGCTCGTCCAGCCATTAAGCGGCAGGTGGTCGCTCAACGGCGCATAGTAATCCGCCGCCAGCCGCAGCGTCGTGTCATCGATCGTCGTGTTGGGACCATCGACGGCAAAATAAACATGGTTGGTCGGATTGAACAGTGTCATCTCGTCAGTGGTGGCGTGCAGCTCGTAGGTCAGCCGGTCGTCATCATCGAGCGTATACGTCACGTGTACCAAGACGTTGCCAGGCAAGTTGTTGTGTCCTGCCGGATCGAGGAACACCATCTCGACACGATCATCGCCGGCCTCTTGGCGATAGCTCATTGTGAAGACTTGCATGTCCAACCCGTCTGCGCCGCCGTGGATCGCGTTTTCCCCTTCCCCTTTTGGCAGGGTCAGCGTTTGCTCGCCACGCTGCCACACATGGCCAGGCAGGCGGCCGACAAACCGGCCGACGGTGCCGCCTAAGAAGTTGCGTTCTTTGGCGTAGTCTGCCGCTTCGGGAAGCGATAAGATCACATCGGTCCCGTCTGGCACCAAGACCTTCTCCAAGGTCGCGCCATAGTTGAGCAGCACCACCTGCAGGCCGTTGCGGTTGGTCATCGTGATTTCATATAATGGTTCCCCGTGCAGGTGCCCGTAATTGTTCAAACTAACTGTCATGTTCTTCCTCCCCTTGCTGTTTCATGTGAAACAACGTACTCGCTCATTCACTATATAGCGGAAGCGCCAACACTGTCAAACGCTTACAAAGGGAATTCTTGGACAGGGTCGCACCGGGAGCTTAAACTATAGAAGTAATTCTGTCGTTCGGTTAAAAACACTTGCACCTTATGAACAAATGTTCGATAATGGTAATTGTAAACCAACCCAGGAGGGATATTAATGGCATCTAAGAATACGAATTCGCGCGAAAACGTCAAACAGATCACCGATGACGCGGCACGCCAAGAAGCACTAGATAAAGCACTTAAGAAGATCACCAAGGAGTTCGGTGATGGTGCGGTCATGCGCATGGGCGAGAAGTCTCTGACGAACGTTGAAGTCGTCTCCACCGGCATTTTGTCGTTGGATGCCGCACTTGGCGTCGGCGGTTTCCCACGTGGTCGCGTGGTCGAAATCTACGGTCCAGAATCTTCAGGTAAAACCACGATCGCCTTGCAAGCCGTTGCGTCAGTGCAAAAACAAGGCGGCATCGCCGCATACGTCGACGCTGAAAACGCGATGGATCCCACCTATGCTAGAGCGCTCGGGGTCGATATCGACAACTTGCTTTTGTCACAGCCCGATACCGGCGAGCAAGGCCTCGCGATCACAGACGCCTTGGTCAGTTCCGGTGCCGTGCAGATCGTCGTTGTCGATTCCGTCGCGGCCTTGACGCCAAAAGCCGAAATCGACGGCGAAATCGGCGATCAATTCGTCGGCTTGCAGGCGCGGATGATGAGTCAGGCGCTGCGGAAGCTGACCGCTCAGATCTTCAAATCCCAGACCATCGTGATTTTCATCAACCAGATCCGTGAAAAAGTCGGCGTGATGTTTGGTAACCCCGAAACCACGCCAGGTGGCCGGGCACTGAAGTTCTATGCCACCATTCGTCTGGAAGTCCGCGGCACCAAGCAGATCAAAGTCGCCGGTGAAGACGACCCGATTGGGAAGACCACGACCATCAAAGTCGTCAAAAACAAGGTTGCCCCACCGTTCAAGAAGATCGAAACGACCATGACTTATGGTCACGGGATCGAACCGGTCGACGATATGCTGAACCTTGCCGTTGCCCACGATGTCATCAAGAAATCCGGTTCGTGGTACAGCTACAACGACGAGCGTCTCGGCCAAGGTGCCCCTAATGCTGTCAACTACCTGCGGGAACATCAAGATATGCTCGACGAAATTACCACCAAGATGCGGGCGTTGTTGTTCGACAAGAAGCCAGATGCAGAAGCTGACGATAAGGCTGATGACAAAGCTGACAAGGCGAAGAAGACTGACACCAAGCCTGCTGCACCTAAGCCGCAACCAGAAGCTTCAAAACCGGAAACGTCGAAGCCTGACGATCAAGGCGACGATCCCAAGCCGGATACCAAAACCAACGGTGACGGCCCGATCCAGTTGCTGTAATCAATTTAAACCGGTCGGGGGTGTGACTTTTGTCACAGCCCCGACCGGTTTTTATTTGTCTTTAAGCCTTAGCAAAACCACCATATGCGCGTCACACTTTCGTCACATCTGCTGGGTAATATAAACAACATAGAAACGAGCTACCCCCTCATTTCTAGGCTGGATCAAAGATCCAACCACCCCACTTTTTCATTACTCGATGTTGTTAAGGCAACATCTGGTTATCACTCCTCCAAAGTGAAACCCCAACCCTTTTTTGCCGCCAACCCCATGGCGGCTTTTTTCGTGCCGGCGCCTGCTTTGCAACCGCTTGCCAACATGATAGACTGAAACGTATTGGAACCTGAAGGAGGATATTGGATGTTACCAAAGCTTATCGCCGTGGATATGGACGGCACATTCTTAGACGATCACAAGGATTACGATCGCCAGCGCTTTGCGCGCTTGATGCCGCAGCTGCAAGCACGCGGAATCTATTTTGTCGTCGCCAGCGGCAATCAGTACTACCAGTTGCGCAGCTTCTTCACGGATTACCCGAACGTCTGGTACCTCGCGGAAAACGGCGCGTATTGTGCCACCGCCACCGAGAAAAAGTTCAGTCACACCTTTACCCCGACAACCGCGCGCAAGGTGTTAGACAAGCTGTTGGCGATTCCTGAACTGAAGCTCACCATCTGCGCCGAGCAGTCCGCCTATATCCGCCAACGCGAAGGGGCGGCCTTTATCGCCGAGACCCAACACTATTACACCCGCCTGCAGCCGGTCGCTGACTTCGATCGGCTGCCAGACGATCCCATCTTAAAATTCGCCTCGAACTTCCCGCCAGAACTAACTGATACCATGGTGGCGCGGATCGCCGCGGATTGCAAAGGTCTGGCCGTACCGACCTCCAGCGGCCACGGTGATATCGACATCGTCCAACCCGGCGTGAACAAGGCCAGCGGCTTGCGTCAGTTGGGAGAAGTCCTTAATATCGAGTTGGCAGAAATGGCGGCGTTTGGTGACGGTGGCAACGACTTAGAAATGTTGCAAGAAGTGGGCTTAGGCGTCGCCATGGCCAACGCCCAACCCGAAGTCGCCGCGATTGCAGACGCCCGTGCCGGCGACAATAACCACGCCGGCGTGATCGCATTCATCGAAAATTTACTGAAACAAGCCTAACAAAAACACCGTCGTACCGCGATTCAAACAAATCGTGGTATGGCGGTGTTTGTTATCGTTAGCTATTCGAACAAGAACCCGGCGTCTCGCAACTTCGCCTTGATGGCCTTGAGTTGCTCCGGCTTGTCATAACCGATCGTGTGCAGATGCACGCCGCCGGTCAGTTCAGAAAGCATGTGGCCTTCGTGCTGCAACATTTTGGAATGAAACAGGTTGATCTCTGTTTCAGAAGTGATCGCAAGTTGGCCACGCAACTGACCGTACAGCGGATGGTCGACTTGCACATCGATGATCGACCCGCCGTTGTCGACGATGATCTGCATCTCTTTGAGCGCTTCTTCCGGCGTGTGCTTGCAGACGATGACCGCCGTTTTGGCCGCCTTGTTTTCAAACTGATAACCACGCGGCGTCGCGATCAGATCCGTCCCCTGGGCGCGCAACAATGCCACATCCCCAACGACCGTCTGGCGGCTGACGCCAAACCGTTTTGCAAAAGCTGACGCCGTGATCGGTTCTGGGGCATCTGCCAAGGCCATTTTAATTTGTGATTGCCGTTCAGCACTCGTTAACATAATTCTACCTCCGTTGCTGGCACCCATTTTAGGCACTATCTATCCATTAGCTTACGCTAAAAAGATACGCCTGACTAGTCCATTAACAAATTAATGAAAGCGCACCCGGCCAGCGCGGTGATGCAATCCCATCCGGATCAATTTGTCGATTTCGGTTACGATCAGCGTAATGAATCCAGCCGCGATCGCAATCCCCCATTCTCGCCAGCTCATCGCCGCGGTGACAAAGATCGACTGCATGAACGGCAGATAGGTCAGTCCTAGTTGCAGCAACATCATCAAACCGATGATCGCAAAAGCGCGCGGATTCGTGAAAAACTGTTTGGAAATCACCAGCGCGCTGGTGCGAATATTGAACAGGTAGAAGATCTTCCCCAAGATGATGATGTTGACCATCATCGTGCTGGCAACAGCAGGCGACGCTAGGCCGCCTCTTAACAGCCAGTCATGGGCGATCAGCCCGATCCCAGAGATCAACACGGAAACATAGATCAGCTGGAAGACGTCGTGCTTGTTCATCATGCCCGCGGTATTACTGCGTGGCGGCCGCATCATCAAGCCGTCTTCAGCAGGCTCAAAGATGAACGCCAGCTGGATCGTGATCGCAGATACCATGTTGATCCACAGCATCTGGCTGGCGTTCAGCGGCATGTCATCTTGCGTCAAAACGGTGAACGCGATGACGAGCCCTTCGGCAAAACTGGTCGGCAACAAGAACAAGATACTCTTCTTGATGTTGTCATAGATCCGGCGGCCTTGCGCGATCGCGCGCTCCATCGTCGTGAACTTATCATCGGTCAAGATCATGTCGGCGGCGTCTTTGGCGACGTCGGTCCCGGACTCACCCATGGCGACCCCAATATCCGCCTGCTTCAAGGCTGGCGCGTCATTGACCCCGTCACCGACCATTGCAGTGACGTTGCCGGCCGCTTGCAAGGCCTTGATGATCTCCAGCTTATCTGCCGGCGTGGTGCGGGCAAAAACGTCTGCCGACACCATCGTCTTTTGTCGTTGTGCTTCCGACATCGCGGTCAGATCGGCGCCGGTGACCACGTGCGGCTTTTCCGCCAAGCCCAAAGTCTTGGCGATGGCGCCGGCAGTTTCGGGATGATCGCCAGTAATCATTTTGACCTTAACGCCAGCCTTGCGCATCTCATGGATCGACGCGATGACTTCCGGCCGCGGCGGATCGATCAACGCCGCCACCCCTAAGAAGTCGATCCCGTCTGCGAGCAATTCATGGCTGATCTTGGTGACAGAAGCCGGGACAAGCTTGCACCCGACCGCGATCACCCGCTGGCCGCGCTTGGAAAAATCGCTGGTCAGCTGCAAATAACGGTCGGCATCAAAATCCGGATCGGCCGCCGTCGCCATCGGTAGCAACTTATCCGGTGAGCCCTTGATATACAGCTTGTGGGTGCCGTCGTTCATACGCACCAGCTTAGCCATGTAGCGATAGTCTGAATCAAATGGCAGCATGTCGAGCTCTTCGCAATCGGTCGGATCGGTCGCATACGCCTTGTAATACGCCGTCATGAACGCCCCGTCGGTCGGTTCGCCGTTGATCGTGTATTTACCGTCGATTTCTGCCAGCGTCGTGTCGTTGGCTTCATAACCAGCCCGTAACAACGCCGCCAAGTCGGCGTAATCGTCGGGCTTGATGACTTTTTTGGCCAACGCAAAATCACCACTCGGGGTATACCCGGTACCAGAAACCGTGTAGTTGGCTTCAGGCGTGACGACTTCCGTCAACGTCATTTCGTTTTGGGTCAGGGTCCCGGTTTTATCCGTTGCAATCACATCGACGGAACCCAAGACTTCAACAGAAGGCAGTGACTTCACGATGGTGTGCTCATGTTTCGACATGTCCTGCACGCCCATCGCCAAAATCACACTGGTCGTGGCCGGCAATCCTTCAGGCATCGACCCCACGATCATGGTAACGATCCCGAGTGCCAAGGTCCCGAGCGTGTAATGCCCGGAAAACAACCCATAAATAAACAAGATCACCGCAAACCCGAGGATTCCATAAGAGATCCCCTTGCCGATGCCATCGAGTTGTTTCATCATCGGTGACTGGCGGGTTTTGGCCCCGGCCACCGCCTGGGAAATTTTCCCCAGCTCGCTTTGTACCCCAGTAGCTACGACCAACCCGAGGCCGCTACCGCTGGCCACTGCCGTGGAGGCAAATGCCATGTTCGTCTGCTCGGCAAGTATCGTGTCTGCCGGTAGGGGCGCGGTTTGCTTCGCGATCGAGTTAGATTCTCCGGTCAACACGGCTTCTTGAACCATCAAGTTATCAACGTCGATCAATCGCAAGTCGGCCGGCACATTATCCCCAGCCTCAAGAAACACCACGTCGCCAACCACCAAGTCGGCGGCAGGCACATCGACCCGCTGTCCGTCACGATACACCGTCGCGTTGTGCGCCAACATGCCGCGGATCTTGTTCAGCGAATCCGCCGCGCTGGACTCTTGGTAGTAACCGATGATCGCGTTGATCACAATCACCAGGGCAATAATAATCGTATCAGTCACATGGCCCATCAAGATGGTCATGATCGCCGCGCCGATCAAAATGTAAATGATCAAGTTGTTGAATTGGCGCACGAATAAGACCCACTTCGGCGTTTGATGTGTCGGAATTGCGTTGGGGCCATCGGTTTCCAGCCGCTTAGCGGCAACCGTTGAATCTAGTCCTTGCTCCAAGTCAGGCGTATTGACCGCCTGCTGCACCTCTTCGACGCTCAAGTGAGTCATCGGCCTCTGCGATCCGGGATCTTCCATATATCATCATCCTTTTTTATAATTTAGTTTTTACTATAAGTTTAATATTAAGTGAATCTAATCGTTCAGGCAAGTAATTGCTTAGAAATTTCCCGGGTAATATTCTCTCCCTTGGTGCCTTCAGGTCACAAAAAAGCACCACGTCGCTGTCGGCGTGGTGCTTTTGCGTTGAATTACTTCAGGTCACTCATGGCGACGGCATCCATGTCATCGTAAGTTTGGTTTTCACCACACATTGCCCAGATGAAGGCGTAGTTGGTGGTGCCGACCCCACAGTGGATGGACCAAGATGGGTTAACGACCGCAGATTCGTTGGTCATAACCACATGCTTGGACTGGCTTGGCTCGCCCATGAAGTGGAAGACCCGAGTGTCTTTGGATGGGAATTCGATGTACAGGTAAGTTTCCATCCGACGGGCATGGGTATGCGCTGGCATGGTGTTCCAAGAAGAACCAGGAGCCAAGACGGTGTAGCCCATTTGCAGTTGGCAAGTATCCATCTGCGAAGCATCGATATACTTGTAGATGACCCGCTTGTTCATGTGCTCTTGATCACCAATTGGCTTCTTCAAAGCGTTGGCAAATGGCAGCTTCTTGTCTGGATAGGTCTTGTGGGCCGGCGTGGAAACCACATAGAACTTCGCCGGCTTCTCAGGATCTGCAGATTCGAAGGTCACGTGCTTGCGGCCCATGCCGATATAGTAACCATCATGAGCAACCATTTCTTGCTTATCGCCATCGATGGTGATGTAGCCAGTTTCACCGATGTTGATCACACCGAGTTCGCGGCGTTGCAGGAAATACTCAACCCCGAGTTGCTTGTCGAGCTTGATTTCGAGTGGTTCGGTGGTTGGGGTAACCCCACCAAAGATCATCCGATCGTTGTAAGTATAGGTCAACAAGATGTCACCAGGGTTGAACAGCTTCTCAACGAAGAATTGATCACGCATTTCTTCAGTAGAGTAATGCTCGATATCCTTGGGGCTATGCGAGTAGTTGGTCGTCATACTAAAAGTCATAACTTTGCCTCCAAATTTCCAATTTAGAAATCTTGTTTATATATCGTTAACACTCTTAATATAGGACCCAAGGCAAAAAAAATCAAGCGGTTACAGCTCACTAAACTGTTTTTCAACCAGCATGCCCGTCTTTACACCATTTTTTTCACGGCTCAAGATTCGGCTATCGCCACGAGTACGCCGCCTGCAAACTATCAAAGCCATTAGCCATTTTTTGAAAGTAATCGTCTTACTAAGGCCTTTCAGAAAGCGGTGCCAACAGCAGGGAATCGCTTTTAACATGACATCATAAGTTCTAACAGCACCGGTCTAGCGCGTTTTCATAATTAAAAATAACTTGCGGTTTGGATGTTGGCGGGCTATACTCACATCATCGTTTCTTAAGCGGATACATCATTTCTTACTGAGAAACAACGCAGATCCGCTGTGCATTTATTATAAGGGGGAAACCATCCACATGGGTGTCATCAATTACATCATGTCCTTAGGGGCAAGCGTCATGATGCCAATTATTTTCTTAGTCCTCGGGCTCTTGCTCGGGATGGGCATCGGTAAGAGTCTGAAGGCGGGATTGTCCGTCGGGGTCGGCTTTGTCGGCTTGAGCGTGATCACACAGTTGCTCACCGATAACATCGGCCCGGCTGTCACGTCCATGGTCAAAACATACGGCCTGCATCTGCACACGCTAGACATCGGCTGGCCGGCAGCTTCTGCTGTCGCCTTCGGTACCGAAGTCGGCGCGATCATTATCCCGCTAGGCCTGGTCGTCAACGTCATCATGTTGGCCACCAAAACCACCAAAACCGTCAACATCGACTTGTGGAACTACTGGCATTTTGCCTTCATCGGCTCGATCGTCTCGATTGCTACCAAGAGCTTTGCTTGGGGTGCCTTCGCCGCGATTTCCGTATACATCATCACGCTGGTCGGTGCAGACCGTTCCCAAAAAGCCGTCGAGAAATTCTACGGCAAAGACCTGTCTGGGATCTCGCTGCCACAAGCATTTTGTGTTACCTATATTCCGTTTGCGATCGGGATCAACTGGATCATCGACCGCATTCCAGGCCTGAACAAGATCGATCTGGATGCCGATAAGATGCAAAAACGCTTCGGGATCCTCGGCGATCCGATCTTCTTAGGCGTCATCGTCGGGATCTTGATCGGCGTCTTGGCCCGTTACAACGTCGCCAAAACCCTGCAGCTGGCGATCATCCTCGCCGCTGTCATGGTCTTGATTCCGCGTATCACCGCGCTGTTTATCGAAGGCCTTAAGCCGATCTCAGAGCGTTCCCAAGAACTGATCTCCAAGCGCTTCCCAGGCCGTTCCTTTAACATTGGGATGAGCCCGGCGCTGGTGATCGGCCATCCCGTGACGCTGGTTTGCTCGCTTCTGTTGATTCCAGTTATCTTGTTCTTATCTGTCGTGATCCCAGGTAACGAATTCTTGCCACTGGCTTCCCTGTCCGGCTTGATCTACATCTTCCCGTTGATCTTGCCTTACACCAAGGGTAACGTCGTGCGCTCCTTCATCGTTGGCTTGGTCACGATGATCATCGGCGTCTTGTCTGCCACCAGCCTGGCTGCGATCTTCACCAGCGCTGTTCGCCTCGTGCAAAGCTCCTTGATCCCGGCCGGCACCAGCTCTGTGGCTTCGGTCGACTTTGCCGCCAGCCCGCTGACCTGGTTGATCTACCAAGGTAGCGCCCACGCCAGCTTCGTCGGTCCGATCCTCATCGCCGTGTTTGTCATCGCGCTGATGGGCTACAACCGCTCCCGCATCCTCGCTGAGGAAAAAGCGGCGTTAGCAGCACAGACAAAAACTGTCGATATCCAACATGGTGAAGCCGTCGCAAACGACCACCTCGCCGCTGAAAACAACGACTAATCATCACCTATCGGCCTGACCTTTGTGTACGATGCAAAGGGCAGGCCTTTTTGGCGTCTGTTTGGCAGTGAATCCGTTTGCTATACGCCCAGGATTTCTTTAAAATGGAGGGGTGACTTTAACCTTAAGGAGGGCTGATGATGAAGCCAACGATGCAAGACGTCGCCGATTACGTCGGCGTGTCAAAAAGTACCGTTTCACAGTATCTCAACCATCACTACAGCTACATGAGCGCCGCAACGAGAGACAAGATCGCAGACGCCATCAAGACACTCAACTATCAGCCCAATCAGATCGCCAAGAGCCTCAAACAAAAAAGCACCAAGATCATCGCCTTGATCTGTGCGGCCTTGTCGTCGCGGTTTTCGATCCATCTGATCTCTGCGGTCGAAGCTTACTTTCAAAAGCTCGGTTACACCGTCGTCATCGCCCGCACCGATGACGACCCCGATATTGAAAAGGCACTGATCGAATCCTTCATCAGCCGGCAAGTCGACGGCATCATGGTCTTTCCGACCAAGCCTAACTCGGCCTACTACCGCACACTTGCCGCCCAAGATTTCCCTATTGTCTTCGTCGATCGCTACCTGCCTGATGTCCCGATCGATAGTGTGTTGTTGGACAACCCCCAAGCCGCCAACATGGCGACCAACTATTTGATCGCCAACGGTCACGAGCAGATCGCGATCTTGACCTTCCCACTTGGCGATCACATCACGACCCGGGTGGAGCGGCTGGAAGGCTACCAGAAGGCCTTGCGCGACCACCAGCTGCCGGTGGTCGACGACTACATTATCAACTGCACCCGGCCAACCGTGCCAGACCACCTGAACCGGCTGTTTGCTTTGCCACAGCCGCCGACGGCCTTGTTTCTCACCAACGACATGCTCCTAGAAGACACCTTGAGTTGGGTGCGGACGACCGATCGGCGTATTGGTCAAGACCTGTCGATCATTTCCTTGGACGACGTTTCGTTTGCTCGGTTCATGGAGCCGCCGATCACGACCATTTCGCAGCCAGTCGCTGACATTGGCGTCACCGCGGCAGACATTTTACTCAAAAAAATTCGTCATCTCAAATCTCAAGCCAGCCCTGTGATCACAAGGCTTTCACCCACACTCCACGAACGTGAATCTGTTATAGATATAAGAAAACGCTTGCAAAAATAAACCGAGCGTTTTAAAGTTAGGTCATGAGGTAATAAACCGGTTTAGCATTGTTCGCAATCACTCCGGTTTTTATTTCCCCAATTTACTAAACCGGTTTAGCGATTACATTATCTGCCACTCTCACGTCCAAAGGAGGTTAAACCATGTCAGATTTCCTTCAAATCATTCAGAAACCTGCCATCATCATCGCGATCGTCGCGTTCATCGGCTTGGTCGCGATGCGTAGCAAGCCATCTAAAGTGATTGTCGGAACAACACTTTCGTTCGTTGGTTTTACCATGATCAAGATGGGGAGCGCCCTCATCGCCGGCACGTTAACTGGCTTCAGTACATTATTCAACAGTGCCTTCCATCTGCAAGGCATCGTGCCAAGTAACGAAGCGATGATGGCGATGACGATGAAGTCCATCGGTTCTACCGCGGCCTTAGTTCTGGTCGTCGGGCTGGTCGTCAACTTACTCGCCGCGCGTTTCACGCCATTCAAATCTGTTTACTTATCCTTGCATCTCGCGTTATTCACCGCATTTGCCATTGCGGCGGTTGCCAAGATGATCGGCCTGAATTCCGTCTTCACTATCACAGCCGGCGGGATCTTGTTAGGGCTGTACATGTCGATCAGCCCAACGATCCTTGGGAAGTTCACCAAAGACGTTACCGGATCTGACGAATTCACCATTGCCCACTCCGGTTCGCTGTCTTATATCCTCGGCGCACTGCTTGCGCGTAAGTTTGGGAACAAGAAACACGATGCTGAAAATATCAAAATGAACGACAGCATCTTGTTTTTAAAAGATCCTAATGTTGCGACCACGTTGACCATGTTGATTTTGTTCCTGGTCACTTCCTTGCTCGCTCACGGCGATGCCGCAGCGACCAAAGTCTTGGCAGGGGAAAACCCGATCCTTTACTCAATGGAACAAGCCGCGACCTTTGCCGGCGGACTGTTCGTTGTTAAAGCCGGGATCAAGATGTTCATCGACGAAATCGTGCCGGCCTTCAAAGGTTTCGCCAAGATCGTCGCGCCTGGTGCCATTCCTGGTGTCGATGTCTTAGTCTTATTCGACAAGGCGCCTAACACCGCCTTGATCGGGTTCTTGACTTCCTTTGCCACTGGGCTGGTTGCCTTGTTCCTGCTACCTGTCTTGGGCTTGCCTGTCATCGTTCCTGGGTTGATGGCCTGCTTCATCACTGGGGGTGCTTCCGCGATCTTAGGGAACGCTGAAGGTGGGATTCGCGGGGCGATCATCTCCGCGGTTACCGACGGGGTCTTGCTGGCCTTCATGCCGGCTTTGGCCATGGCATTGTTCGCAGCGCTGGGCATTCATGGCACGACCTTCGCCGATCCAGATATGATCTCCGTTGCCGCAATCTTCTGGGTATTGTTCCGGTGGTTCTAGCACTATAATCTTATTGGTATCTGACGCCAACATTTTGAAAGGTGGAAATTATGATGTTCTTTCACAAAGAAGACTTACATTTAGACACAATTGATGACAACTCCCAACGCGAAGTGCTCGCTTATGGCGACCAACTGATGAACGCACGGATCATTTTCACAAAGGGCCTGGATCCAGATAGCGAGATTCCAACGCACAACCATCCTCATGTCCAAACCACTTATGTACTGAAGGGTTCCTTCAAGTTCATCATCAAGTATCCTGATCACGACGACATTCAAGTGGTTAAGGAAGGCGACGGGATCTACTTCCCGGCTAACCTCTTCCATGGTTGCATTCCATTAGAGGACGACAGCCAACTGTTCGATTCCTTCACCCCGATCCGTGAAGACTTCTTGAAAGCCTAAGCATAGCCAAAAACCCGTGATGCAAAATTGCATCACGGGTTTTTCTATCCTATTACTGTAGCCTGTGTAGATAGCTCAATCGCTGTCGGGTGTGGGCAAAAGCGACTCCAGCAGGCTTCAATCTGTCGTGGAGAGGGTGCTCGGCGGAGCTAACTTCGTCTACGACGAAGTGGATCTCCACCTGCGCCTTGCTGTAAGCGACAAGTCGCTAACAGCAATCTCACCACGTCAGCTTGACCTGCTTCCGTCACTTTCACCCACACCCTAGATTCTGCGTATCTGGATAGCTTGGTGTCATGAATAACTGAGTAAATTCGTGATCGCAACTAATCTATTCGTAATCAAATGTGTTGTCAGCCACTAGTCCATCTCTACTCTCTTGGAAGTTGTCACTTTCGGAAACGCGGGACGCTAACGTTAGGGTTTGGTGTGTGGAGGCCCGAGATGGCTCAGGCGCGGCATTGTTGTTAGCGGCTTTGCCGCTTACAACAAAGGCGTCGAAGGAGATCCACTCGGAGCTTTGCAACGAGTTAGCTCCTGAGCGCCTCGCACCGTTCCAGCCATCTCTAGGGCCGGAACACACCAAACCCGACCTATACCACTATCTCGAACACATCCCAAAGAAGACTTACGCTGCCGAACAGTGACAATATGTATATCTCAGTATTAAGCCCAACCGAAGAAGCGGATCGCTGCCATGGCAACGATCCCGACGATGACTACCGCCAGCAGACTTTTGGTGATGATGCCGGCCAGGATCGCGGGGATCGACGCGAGGCAATTTTCAACGTTGACGCCAGGCCAGTGTCCGGCGTGATACACCAACAGGCTTTCGATAAAAATCGCAGCTAAGATCGCGACTGGAACAAAGCTCAAGAACTGGAGTAGCCATTGCGGCAGCGTCGTCGCCTTGACCAAGGCAAACGGCACGACACGGATCAGCCAGGTCACCAACCCGCACAACAAGATCACAACAAGGACTTTCACCGCTTCTCCACCGCCATTCCAAAAAGACACCCGAGGATCGTCGCCACCAAAATGGCTGTCGATCCTGGCATGAACCGCATCAAAACCACCATCACTACCCCCACAAAGCCAGCGACCGTCAGATGACGGAGAAAAGGCTTGCTGCGATCGGTAATCATCTGCAGGTAAAGTAGTCCGATAAACATCGCCACCACCGCAAAATCCAGACCAAACGCCTTCGCGTTCGGGATCAGGCTCCCGATCAGCGCACCCACGACCGTTGCCACGATCCAAACCAAATAAGCGACGATGTTCGCAGCGTTGAACCACGACGGCCGCAGGTGATGATCGGTCAAATTCAGCTTATTCATTGATAACGCAAACGTTTCATCCGTCAACAGCGTTCCGATCCCGACATTTTCCTTCATTGAAGCGTCTTTCAAATAAGGGGCCACCGTCATGCTCATGAGACTCATCCGGGCGTTGATCAAAAGCGTCGACACCACGATCGCCCCGATCGGACTGCCTGTCAGCAACATGCTGGTGATCACAAACTGAGCGCTGCCGGCATAGACGATCACCGACATCAACAACACCATCCAGACCGACAAATGGCTCGTGTGCGCCACGATCCCGAATGCCAGTCCTACCCCAATATAGCCGAAGACTGTTGGCATGACGTCTTTGATTCCTGCTTTAAAATTTAGCTCTGCATTCATGCACAGGCCTCCATTAATCAAAAATTAGAACTTAATTAGATTTTACCTGAATATTCTCAATAATCAACCTTAACCGTGCACGCCAAAAGGCTCTCGACTTCATTTTGGTCGAGAGCCTTTCGTTTATGTATCGTTAAGCCGCTACTGGCAAAGCCGGCTTTGCGTAAAAATAACCTTGGAAATAACGAATGCCTAACACGCTGGCAAAATCCACATCGGTTTGATTCTCGACCCCTTCGAGAATCATCCGCAGGTGATTTTTCTTGGCAACGCCCACCCAAAAACGGATACGCTCGCGAATACGGTCGAGCGATTCGGTTTTTCTGAGGTTTTGGATGGCAAACTTGACCCCATCGACGTAAGGTAACAACTGTTGGACGAGTTCATAACTGTTGTCTGAGCCCACGTCGTCGATATGGATCCGGATCCCGGCGGCCCGATAGATCGCACTGATGCGCCGGGTGGTGGCGAGGTCGGGGACGTCGACGATCTCAACGGTCAAACCTGAAGGCCCGTCTTCGCTGCGCAGACAAGAGATCAGCGCGTGTGCGGTTTGCGGATCCGCAAACTGCGCAAGCGTCAGGTTGATCGCCACGTTTTTGCATGACGCATGTGATACCGCCTGATAGATCAGCTCTACCTGCTGGTCAATGGCAAGATCAAACGAATTCGGTAATACCCAGCATTCTTGGGCATTATCGTAGGTGCGCAGGAGCAACTCGTTGCCACACACCACCGGCTGGCCTTCTTGATCATTGTTGATTGGTTGCATGTAAAAGGCATACGTCGGCGCCACTGTCTCGTCTAACTTTTCCACCGGTGTCCCATCTACCGTGATCGCGTCGCGGCCACGCCGCTTAGAGGCGTACAGATTATCATCGGCCCGCTTATAAAGATCATCAACCACCTCATCTTCTGGATGAATGGCTGTCGCCCCGATCGATATCGTCACCGGGATCGGCACGCCTTCATAGCTGAACTGCCCATCATGGATCGCCTGCCAGCAATCCCGCAATACCGGCTTGATCTCATCGGGAGTCGCATCCGGAAACGCAATGTTGAACTCTTCGCCACCAGTCCGATACAAATGCTCGTGATATTGTTGTTGGCGCAAAACCCCAAGTAGCGTTTCTGCCGCTTGGATCAGCACCGCGTTGCCTGCCAGGTGCCCATATTCTTGATTGATCTGCTTTAAGCGATCGATGTCTAACGCGACCAGCGTCAATGGTGCCTGCGCGGTCTTGGCATGTTCGAACAGCGCCGTGATATCGGCCTGATCGTGACTGTACGTTTTCGCGTTGGTCAGATTATCATACGCCGTCAGCGCCTCGAGTCGCTTTTGGGCGCGATATTGTTGCCATTGACGTGCCCAGTAATAATCGGTGACCACCGCCATGATCAAAAACATCGCGATCGCCTGCCCAGCCAAGCGTGCGTCCATTCGTAGCCCCATGGCAAGCGGCGGGATCGTCAACCAAAACGCGATCGCAACGAAAGTCGACAGGCCAAACAGCATCTCTGTTCGATGCGCAAGTTGCTTGCGCTGAACGCGCACCACCACCAGCGCCACGATCAGGATAACGGTACAGACACTCGCCCAGGCCGTGAAGTGCCCAACGTGATGGACGCTCCACAATCCTAAAAGCGCAACGGCACGGATCAAATACTCGCCAAGCGTGATCTGCTGGTCAAACAGCGGGATGACCAAGACAAACAGACTCAGATTCGTAAACAACATCCCGGCCATAAAGCCGGTGGCTCCTCCAAACGCCATCACAGCAGCGCAAGCGAGAGGCAACACCGTCAAGAGCACCCGATAGCTGAGTGAAGTCTTCGTGGCAAACGCCTGGCGCCAGATATACTGCGTCAGCGCAACGAACCCGGCCGTAAAGAAAGTGGCTGTGACGGTTTGGACTAGCCACATCCCGGCTGATAAATCACCAATATTAAAATTCATGTCCAATCGTCCCTTTCCAGCCATAAATTCATCTATATTCTCCCACAATTTGATACGAACAAACAGACCTGTGCAGACTTTCAGGAGAAAATCACATCACGACGAAAAGCTCATAATTAACCTCGAAGTCACCCTTTTTGTGTAAACGGTTTCCATTTCTTAAAAATCGCGGTATAGTTAAGAAAACGCCACCAACAGATTATCTAGGCGGGAAAGGTAGTCATGCGAACACATCATGACGGTGAGGATAGCGAATTATGGATGGACTCGTACTCGCCGGCGGCGCCTCCAAGCGCTTCGGCCAAGATAAAGCATTAGCGCATTTCGACTCTGCATCCCTTGCAAATGTCACCCACGCAGTATTGCTGTTGAAAGCCTTGTGTGGCCAGGTTTACGTCGCCTGCAACGCTAATAACCGTAACGCGATTCAAAGCGCGGTCGCTGAATTAGGTGCCACCGTGATCCAAGACCGGCAACCGGTGTTAGGCCGCGGCCCGATCAGTGGGCTGTGGAGCTATTTTGCCACCTTACCAAGAGCCCGCGGCGATGTGTTGGTGGTCGCGTGTGATTACCGCGGTCTCGATCTGGCAACCCTCGCCCCGCTTGTCGGTCGTTTCGGCTATCTCAACACCCCTAGTGGCCCGCGCTGGACTTGCTGCCGCCTCAACATCGCCTTCACCACGCTAGAAACGCAGGTACTCGCCCACGATTGGGCGTGGGAAGATCTGTTACAACTCGCTGGTTGTCCGCCGCTGGACGTCATTACCCCGATCCAAGATGTCGATGTCTATCAACAAGGCATCATCCCCGACCAGCAAAATCCTCAGCAGCCCCGTGATGCATAATCAACAAAGCCAGCCTGTTCCCGACGATCAATCGGAAACAGGTTGGCTTTTATTTTACATTTTCGCATAACTCAAATAATCATTAACAAGCTATTTATATTGCTAAGCACACTAGCGAAAAGTCTCGTTCTCCTCCTACGCCTGATTAAAATCAGCGCACAAATTAAAAGCGGCGTCTATTTTTCAGTCTCGCTGATTTTGACGAGCCAAAAAAGTTCCGGTGAGAAGCGGGGCGATCCCGCAATTCTTACCAGAACTTATCATGATTATGCTTTAGAGGCGCCACTGACGGCATCGCTTTGTCCATCTTGAGGAATGAACGTGTAAGTCGGCTCATCTTTGGCGGCATCATAGCCAACGTCAAGATCGAGGTTATCGAAGAACCAAGCGTCATTGCTATCGACATAATACGTCACGCCATCTTTGACCGTCTTGGTCACCGGCGCTTCAATCGCGTCGTCACGACTCATCCCTACTGAAAAGCCATCATGAACGTTGGTTTGTCCGTACACCTTACCGAAGAAGCGGATCCCCGCACCTTGTGGTAAATCGAGCTCACGGCGAAACCAAGCGCTCGCTTCATCATCTACCGAGATTGCCATCATTCAGGCCTCCTTCTTTACTGCAGTTGGGTATAAATATCTTTGACCCCGTGCTCCGGATCGATCACGATGAACAGATGCCCGGAAATCGGGTCTGCGTAACTCGACTGATAGGCGTTATCTAGCCCGCTCGGGTCCTTGGCCGCAAACGGGAAGTAGATCTGGCTTGTTCGATCCGAGCTGAACACCAGATCCATGCGTTCGATATCTTGATACTTAGTCGCGCGACCGAACATCCCCAGCTCCAGCGATCCTGTGTTGATGTCACTGGACTTCACATGGTCTGCTTGCGGCAAGATCTCAACGCGGAAGCTCTTGCATGGGTGGATCTCTTGGATACGCCCGCCGTTAATACGCCCATAACTGGTCGTCACGCGGCTGATCCAGATATCTGCCAATTCATCATGGGCGACGGTCCATTCGTCCCCGTTACGAAAATGAAACACCAACTGTTCAAATGTATGTTCTGTCATCTCATATACCCTCCTAGGCGTATTCGACCATGCGGCCAATAACGTTTCAAGCCTAGTGTAGCACAATCCGGCAAGCGCTGTCATCACCTGTGATCTTCTCGTTTTTCCAGTTAACCAGCATCATTGATAAACACCATAATTAAGACAGTTAGCCACAGTATTACAGAAATTAATAACTGTACCACGAAAAGGGAAAACTGCTTCTAGAAACGCCAAACGCCGGTACAAGACAAAGTTGTCTTACACCGGCGCCTATGGTGATGCTTATCTATGCCTCTAACACTTGCTTCAAGAAGGTCTGCAAGCGCGGATGCTGCGGGTTATCGAAGATTTGTGTCGGTGCGCCTTGTTCGAGGATCTTGCCATCCCCGAAGAAAACGACCCGATCAGCGACTTCTTTGGCAAAGCCCATTTCATGCGTCACGATCACCATGGTCATGCCACTTTTGGCGAGCTTGCGCATAACGGCAAGCACGTCGCCGACCATTTCGGGATCAAGCGCAGAGGTCGGTTCGTCAAACAACATGATGTCCGGATCCATCGCCAATGCCCGGGCGATCGCCACCCGTTGTTTTTGCCCACCGGACAAGGAGCTTGGCATCGCGTCAGCTTTGTCGGTCAACCCGACGACATCAAGAAACTTCTTGGCGTCTTTTTCCGCTTCAGCCTTAGACTTCTTGCCTAATTCGATCGGTGCCAGCGTCACATTACCCAACACCGACATGTTCGGGAAAAGGTTGAAATGCTGGAATACCATCCCGATATTTTCGCGGATCTTATCGATGTTCTTGCCAGCATGGGCGATATCTTGCCCGTCGATATAGATCTCACCAGAAGTGGTTGTTTCCAACCCGTTCATCATGCGCAACACGGTACTCTTACCGGCACCACTAGGGCCGATCAGCACCACCACTTCGTTGTCTTGAACCTGCAAGTCCACACCTTTGATGACTTCGTTGTCACCGTATGCCTTGCGGACGTCTTTCATCTCAACACGTGTCGCCATTATGCATTCACCTTCTTTTGAACCCAGTTAGACAGCCATGTCAGTAACGTGATAATAATCAGGTAGATCAAGGCGACCATCGCCCAGATCTTGAACCCTTCCATGTTCCGGGCGATGATGATCTTCCCGGTTTGGGTCAGTTCCAACAGCCCCAAGACACTGAGGATCGAGGTATCCTTCAGCGTGATGATGAACTGGTTGACAAAACTTGGGATCATGATCTTCACACCTTGTGGCAAAATGACCCGCTTCATCGCCTTGCCCCATGGTAGGCCAAGGCTACGTGCGGCTTCCATCTGCCCGACGTCGACCGCAGAGATCCCACCTTTGACGAAGGCGGCGGTGTAGGCCCCTTCGTTCAGCGTCAGCGTGATGACCCCGGCGATGAAGGCCGGCACCTTCTGGTCGATCAAGGTCGGCACCCCAGAATAAATGAAAAGTGCCAGAACCATCATAGGCAAGCCGCGGAAGACGTAGATGAATACTGTCGACAGGCCTTGAGCAAACTTGTTCGGAACCACACCGAGCAACCCGATCAAGATCCCCACGACCGTCGCAAAGACGATCCCGACCACGGTCAGCCACAGGGTCTCGCCTAACCCAGACATCAACGTGCCCCAGTTAGACTTCAGCAAGCCGAAGAAACTCCGGTCGGTTTCTTGCATCTTGGCTGTTTTCTTGGCTTGGGAAGCGGCTGAACCGTTACCTAAGTACTTCTCCACGATCTTGGTGTACTGACCATTGGCCTTGAGCTTCTTGATCCCGGAGTTGATCTTTTTGGTCAGCGTATTGGCTTCCGACTTCTTGACCGCGATCCCGTAGTTGTTCGCCATCGCCATCTTGAAGTTCTTCGCTAATTCCAAACTATCTTTGTAGCTGGTGGAAATCGCGTATTGCATGACCGGCTTGTCTTCGAAGCAGGCATCCGCGTTCCCGGTTTTGACGTTGTCATAGACGTTGTTAGAATCGTCGAAGGTGACGGTTGAAAAACCGTACTTGGCCTTCACCGAATTCGCGTAATCCGCGCTGGCCGTCCCGGTTTTCACCGCGACTTTCTTACCGCGAAGATCCTTGAGTGACTGCACCTTAGACCCTTTGGCGACAGCCATCACGACACCGGATTTGTAGTAAGGATCACTCATCGAAAACTTCTCTTGACGATCCTTGGTGATGCTCATCCCGGCGATCACCCCGTCGATCTGGCCGGCTTCTAGGGCCTGCACAGCGGCGTTGAACCCCAAAGGCTTGATGTCGACCTTGAAGCCTTCTTCCTTGGCGATCGCGTTCATCAAATCAATATCGATACCGACATATTTATTGTTCTGGTCGGCAAATTCGAACGGTGCAAAAGTCACGTCAGTCCCAATTGTATAGGTCTTTTGCGCGGCGTGGACCTGCTGAGTCGAGAACGTTAACCCCAACATCACCAACAAGCCTGCGAACAAGGTGGACCATAGCCACTTTCGTTTCATACAACACACCACTTTCTCAGATTTTTGAAAAACCAGTTTAAATTCTACCTATTGTTCAAACGTTTGTCCATGAGACATGTTATATTAGCTGACACATCCATGTAAGATTAAAGACTAATCCTCTGTTTCTAAGCTAACATACCAACCCCTCAATACGCAAAAAAAAGCCGCCGAGGATCGGCAGCTTCAGGTCAGTCGTTATTGATATCTAATACCGTGTAACCACGCCAGCTCGCAAGGTTGCGGCTGGTCGAATATTCGAGATTCTCACCAGTCGGCAACCAAACCACCTGTTCGACCTCGAGTACCGGCTCGCCTTTGGTCGCCTGCAGATGGGCCACATCATAGTCTGTCGCCAACGTCGCGTTGATCCGGCGCAAGGCGCCACCAAACTTCAAGTGGAGGTCGTGATGGATATAATCATAGATCGACCCCAACAAGATGTCATGCGTCAAGCCTGGCACCAGCTTCAACGGGAAGATCGTGTGCTCCAACACCCGTGGCACTTTATCGACCAAACGCAGACGATCGATCATATACACCGGCTCGTCCGCAGCGATATCAAGCTTTTTTTGTACCAGTTCGGAAGGCATCGTCACATCAAACCCGATCACACTGGAGGTGACGTGTCCTGCGCCTTCTTGCTGCGTCAGTCCATCAAACCGTTCGGCCGGCGAATCGCTAGTGTGAACCGAAATGTCACCAAGAACGTACGTCCCCAAGCCGGAACGTTTGTAGATCAAGCCTTCAGTGGCCAAACCATCAAGCGCTTTTTTGATCGTCATCCGGCTGACACCGAATTCTTTTGCCAGCGAATTTTGGTCAGGGATCAACGATTTCGCCGGATAAACGTTCGTATGGATCCGCCGCCGAATTTCGTCTGCAATCACCTGATATTTTGGGACCGCCATGCTTATCACTTCCTTATCTGCCTTATTCTCCATTATACGTCAATAGACGCGGGCTTTAGTAGAAAAACCCCGCGTCAGTTGATTTGATAACGCTAAACCTTGTCAATCAGTATTATCTCACATCTTAACCCGATGTGAGATGCAACTTTCCCCCCGGAATATTGACCCGCATTCCCGACAAGCAATGCATATAAAACGTACTCATTTATACTGAAAAGTATAGTCTTTATTAATTGTGCTTGTCAAAAATTTCGCAAAAAAAGCTTGAAGCAGATTTCCCGGGAAATCACGCTTCAAGCCTTAACCGCCTAGCGATTCAAGATATTACCGACGGTAGATTTAGAAATGTGCAACAGTGCGGCGATCTGGCGGTAGCTCATGTTTTGCGCTCGTAACGACACGATCTGTTGTTGCACCGCCACTGGGATCCCACGATGCTTTGTTGCGGCGGGATTATCGGCCAATGCAGTCACCTGCAACCGACACGCCGTGGCATGGACTTGATTGGCCACTTTTTGGGCCTCTAGCTGGCTAGCGGTCAACCACATTTTGCGGATGTCTTGCGTCCACACCGGCAACAACAATAAGTTGTCTGCTTCTAAAAACTCATTTTGATCATTGACGACTGTGTACCGATTCAACTCGACTGTGGCCACGTGACCGCCCCCTCGCGCTTTTGCCTTTATTATAGCGCATTCAGCGGCATTACAGGATCAGTCGATAAACTTTACTGCCGTGCCATAAGCGGCGACGGATTGCATATCCCCGCCGATCGCCCCAGAATCAAAGCGCATCATCACAACGGCATCTGCACCTTTGGCCGCGGCCTCGTCACGCAAGCGCTCGATGGCTTTTTCCCGCGAGTCGTGCAACATGCTGGTGTAGGCCTTAATTTCGCCGCCCACGACATTCTTCAGGCCGGCCCCGATATTCGAAAAGACGTTCTTGGACTGCGTGGTGAGGCCAAACACCTCACCGATGATCTCGTAATGACGACCGGGAATATTTTCAGTGGTGGTCACAAGCATTTCTGACATGAGAATTCCTCCTTAAACACTGCGGCGACGGAAACTGAGATAAGCAATCAGGGTAAACAAGACCGTATAACCGAACGTACAAAGCGCCATTATCCCGGTGTCGAGGTGCGTCAGCGGCGAATAAACCTTTGGGGCCGCCATTTGCGACCCAATCAGCAACATGGTGAACGGATTCCACTTCAGCCATTCCCATTTTTGAATCAGCAACAAGATCAGACTTGCAGCCGCCTGGATCACGAAGTAGCCAATGAAGCCGGTCGCGATCGCCGCGGCGTTGGTTTTGAACAACGTCGCCAGCAACACCACCACACTCAATAATAATAGCATCATCAACAGGTTACCGGCTAACGCCAACCCATATTGTTGGATCCAAGTGTTCCCGCCAGCAACGGATTGTTGCCAGTCAAATTCAGGGAACAAGATCACCGTCAACAAAAACGACACAGCACAGGCGATCGCCTGCAAAACGACCAGTTGTAACACCAAGACGATCAGCTTGCTGACGAAAACTTGGCTACGATAATACTGGCGGTACAGCAACTGTTTGATCGTGCCGTATTGAAACTCCATCGCGATCGTCGATGCACAACTGGCGATCATGATAAACAACACCAGCATCCCACCGATATAACCATTGGCAATCAACCTAGGCAACGCCATGAAATCTGGATACTTCAGCCGTAGCCCGGCAAACCCGACCTGGACTAAGACCATGAAGATCACGGCAAACCAGGTTCCTTTTTTATGTGTGAGCTTGAACAGTTCTTGTTTGACCAACGTCCCCATTATTGCGCCTCCTTGTCATGTGCCACCATGTCCAAGAAGGACTGTTCGAGGTCATGATGCGCCTTGGTGATATCTTGAATCGCGATGCCGGCGTTCACCAGTGACGTCAGCGCTTGGTTCAATCCGGTGCTGTTGGTAACTGCCAAGCGCAGTTGCGCGTTGTCGCCGTCGACCGGCACGTGGGCAGCCTGCAACGCGGCCAGCGCCGCGCGATTATCGACGGTTTTGAGCAGATAAACCACGCCACCAGCTTCAGTCAGATCATCCATCGTGCTTTGCCGAACGATCTGGCCATGATCTAAGATCAAGATATCATCAGCCACCTTCTCTAATTCTGCCAGAATGTGGCTGGAGATCAAGAAACTGGTGCCACTGGCCGCCTGCGTCCGGATGGTATCGCGCAGATCCTTGACCGCCTGCGGATCCAGGCCGTTCATCGGCTCATCGAGGATGACCAACTGGGGACGATCGACCAAGGCTTGGGCGATACCAAGCTTTTGTTTCATCCCCAGTGAATAAGACTTCGCTGGTTTATTGATGTAATCGGTCATGCCTAGCGCCGCAGTGACTTCTGCCACATGTGTCGCCTTGTTGCGCTTGGCCGCAAACAACTCAAGGTGCTGTCTGCCGGTCAAAAACGGATAGATCCCGGGATACTCGATCAGCGCGCCGACATGTCGTAGCGCCTTGTGGCTAGTCATGGCCACCGGCTCTCCGGCGATCGCGATATCGCCCGCGTCGGTGGGAATTAAGCCCAAAATCGCCTTCATGATCGTGCTTTTCCCCGCACCGTTAGGCCCAACTAAGCCAACGACGCGTCCTGAAGCAACGGTAAAATCCACGCCATGAAGCACCTGTTTTTTGCCAAATGATTTCTTCAGCCCAGATACCTTCAATAAAGCTTCCATATGTTTCCTCCTCCAATTAAATACCCAGTTGCGTCTAGCGTACCACGTTTGTCGAGAAGCACCTCCTGCTAGAGGCGGATTCTATGCTAAACTAGAACCATCTTTTACTTATGGAGGACACGCTTTTGACATACAAGGCAGTCGCACTGTTCGATCTCGATAAGACCCTTTTGAACCCGCAAAAACAGATTCCAGAAGAAAACCTCGCGGCCTTAGAAGCACTTAACGCCAATCACGTCTTAACTGTCATCTCGACCGGCCGCAACTATTATGAGCTCGCGGATTGGATGCGCGTCGGCCATATTCCCAGCGCCATCGCCGCCAACGGCGCTGACGTCTTTCACGCCGGCACCCACTTATATCAGAGTCCGATGGGCCAACCTCAGCTGACCCGCCTGACCAACTTGGCGACCGCTCATGATGTCGCGTTGGCTTATTACAACTCCAACGGTGCCGCCTTATCGATGACCACAGCAGAGTCTGATGCCAACTACGTAATCGCCCGCCAGACCCCACCACCGATCGACACCACCTTTTACACCCGCGAAGCAGTCTGCATGCTCTTGATCTTCTTAGCGCACAACGAACAAGGCGACGCGCGCGCTGAAAAATATCGCGCCGCTTTCCCAGAATTTGCCTTCTATCGCAACGGCGAACACGCCTTAGACATCGTCAACGCCGGTCAATCCAAAGCGACTGGCCTTAAGTTGTTGATGCAACAGCCCGACTTGGCCGGCCTGCCCACGTATGCCTTCGGTGACGGCAACAACGACATCACGATCCTCAAAGCCGCGACCGTTGGCGTGGCCATGGGCAACGCCTTGCCCCAGGTGGCCGCGATCGCTGATTATCAAACCGATGACTACCTCCACGGTGGCATCCCTAAGGCGCTACGCCACTTCAATTTGATCTGAACACTCGATTAAATAACGTCTATAACGGTTTGCTTGTCTTCAAATTGGCGTTTATGGCGCTAACAATAATCTCGTTTTGTGCCATCGTTCGCCGCCGCGCCAACACCAGCGTTTGTGAAGGAAACAGGACCACCCGCCGCGGGGGAAAATAAATATTTTCTTGGCCGGTCGCTACGCCGTCAACGGGTAACGCTGTTATACCGGCCTGTATCAGCAAATTAAGCCTTGACATCACCAGCCCCGCCAGCATGCCACCGAGACGCTTGTGAACGATGATTCACAAGCTCGCCATTATTTTGTCGCGCGGTATTTCTGCTATAATAGAAACCGCGTTGGCGCTTGGGATGTGCATCCCACATCCGTTGCACACAGATAAGATAACTTGGAGGTATTGTTGTGATCGATCAATCGTCTTTGAAACCCATCGTTTGGCTTAACGATAATTGTTATATTACCCTCGTCCCAGACGCACCTTATAACCTTGAGGTATGGGAGCGCGACGACAACGATCATGAACAGCGTCTCGGCCGCATGGACTATAAGTTCCATCGCGACACCTTCGCCGGGTTTATTTACCGGCTGCTCCCGAAGATCGACCTGTTGCAGATCCATGCCATCCAAAAACGCCTGAACCCTTACTTCGATTTGGAGGTATAACATGGATGCTCTTGTCATCAAACTGCTGATCATGGTCGTTACCGCCTTGATCGTCACCGTTGCCCTCATCGGGTTAGAGCTTCGCACCCACACCGGCAACCGCGCTTCCTACACGCTCAAAGGGATCGTCGGGGTCGTTTTAGTTGGGGTCTTGATCAGCTTGTTGGTCGTTCGTTAAAATCACCAACAGTCAAAAATCGCCGCAGCCAGAAAATATTCTGGTTGCGGCGATTTTGTTGTTATTGTACTTTGGCGAGTCGTCCTTGTTCGATATACACCGACAAGATGGCGACGTCGGCCGGGTTGACCCCGGAGATCCGGCTGGCTTGCGCTAGCGTTTGCGGCTGGATCTTGGTCAACTTCTGCCGCGCTTCGGTCGCCAAGCCGTTGATTGCTGAATAGTCTAACTTGTCAGGAATCTTCTTGGCTTCCATCCGCTTCAACTTGGCGATGCTTTGCATCTCCTTGTCGATGTAGCCGGCGTACTTGATCTGGACCGTCACTTCTTCAGAAACATAGCGGCCAACCGGCTCAGGTGCGGGCACAAACTGCATCAAATCAGCATAGCTGACCTCTGGCCGCCGCAAGAAATCAGCGGCCAACACGCCGTCTTTTAATGCCGGCAGGTTGCGCTCGGCCAGCCAAGGATTCACATCCTTAGGCCGCAGGCGGGTGGTTTCAAGGCGCTTGCGTTCTGCTTCGATCGCGTCTTTTTTGGCGACGAACTGGGCGTAGCGCGCATCCGGGATCAAGCCCAGTTGCCGGCCCATCTCGGTCAAGCGCAAGTCCGCATTGTCGTGCCGCAAGATCAGGCGATATTCTGCACGGCTCGTCAGCAGGCGGTACGGCTCGTTGGTGCCTTTGGTAACAAGATCGTCGATCATGACACCAATGTAGGCATCAGAGCGCCGTAGGGTGAAGCCAGGCTTGTCTTGGGCGCGCAAACCGGCGTTGATGCCAGCGATCAGGCCTTGGCCGGCGGCTTCTTCATAGCCGGAAGTCCCGTTCATCTGGCCAGCGGTGAAAAGATTGCGCACCACTTTGGTTTCCAGCGTCGCGGTCAACTGCCAAGGCTCGATGATGTCATATTCAATGGCGTAGCCTGGCCGCATCAGTTCAGCATGCTCGAGCCCGGCGACAGAATGGAGCATCTTGAGCTGCACTTCTTCCGGCATCGATGTCGAGAAATCGCCAACATAATATTCGTCGGTGTCCCGGCCTTCCGGTTCCAAGAACAGCTGATGCCGCGGCTTGTCGGCAAACCGCACGACCTTGTCTTCGATCGACGGGCAGTAACGCGGGCCAACGCCTTTGATCACGCCGGAAAACATCGGGGCACGATCGAGGTTTTCACGGATAATATCGTGAGTTTTGCTGTTAGTGTAAGTCATCCAGCAAGAGAGCTGGTCTTTGAGGTACACAGAATCTGGGGTCATGAAGCTAAAATGATTCGGCGTTGTATCGCCTGGTTGCTCGTCGGTTTTGTCAAAGTCGATCGAATTCCCAACCACACGTGGCGGGGTCCCGGTCTTGAACCGGCGGAGCTTGAAGCCGTTAGCTTCCAGACTCTCGGAAAGCCGGATGCTCGGTAAGCTGTTATTAGGGCCGCTGGAGTACATCAGCTCCCCGATGATGATTTTCCCACGACTCGAGGTGCCGGCGGTTAAAACGACACTTTTGGCGCGATAACGTGCCCCAGTCGCCGCGACCACGCCGACACAAGTTCCGTCTTCCACCAGCAGGCGTTCAACCAGCCCTTGGCGCAAATCAAGATTCGGTTCAGCTTCGATGGTCGCCTTCATGCTCCGGTGGTAAGCCGCCTTGTCGGCCTGGGCGCGTAAGGCGCGTACCGCCGGGCCCTTGCCGGTGTTGAGCATCCGCATCTGGATGTAGGTCTTATCGATGTTGTGTGCCATCTCGCCGCCTAAAGCATCGATTTCGCGCACAACGATCCCCTTGGCCGGCCCGCCAACACTTGGATTGCAAGGCATGAATGCCAGCATTTCCAAGCTGATGGTGATCAGCAGCGTCTTATTTCCCATCCGTGCAGCGGCTAGCGCGGCTTCACAACCGGCATGACCGGCACCAACCACCACCACATCATAGGTGCTGGCTTCATATTCACGAACTTCTGGCATGACTACTCCTTTAATCTGATAATTTCCCGGGAAATATTCCCAGCTTATTTTCCTAAACAAAATTGGGAGAACAGCTGCGTGATCAATTCATCAGGCGCGGCATCCCCTGTGATCTCGCCCAGCTTGTCCCAGGCGGCCGTCATATCGATCTGCACAAGATCGATCGGCATCCCCGCTTGGATCCCGTCTAAAACGCTTTGCAGGCTCGTTTTTGCTTGCCGCAGCAGCCCGATCTGACGCGCGTTGGTGACCATTGTCGTCGCCTGCGAGTTCTCGATACCGGCGTTGAACAGATCCGCGATCTTGGTGTCTAGCGCGTCCACGCCTGCGCCGGTGGTGATCGACGTCCGCACAATCTGTGATTTATCGACCCGGCCGCCCAATTCCAGCGCCGTTGGCAGATCCTGCTTGTTCAGCACCACGATCCGCCGCTTGTCGGCGGTCGCCGTCAACAATTGCTCGTCTTCTGTCGTCAGCGGCTGGCTGGCGTCGAGCACCAGCAAAATCAAATCGGCTTGCGTGATCGCCCGGCGTGAGCGTTCAACGCCGATTTTTTCGACCTTATCTTCGGTGTCACGGATCCCCGCGGTATCGACCAGCTTCAGCGGGACGCCGCGGACGTTCACATATTCTTCCAAGACATCGCGCGTGGTGCCGGCAACGTCGGTGACGATGGCCTTATCTTCGTGCAGCATGTGGTTGAGCAGACTCGACTTCCCGACGTTGGGTCGGCCGACGATGGCCGTCGCCAGCCCGTCGCGCAAGACCTTGCCTTGACTCGCAGTTTGTAGCAGCTCATCAACTTTGGCCAGCACCATCTGGGCTTTTTCTTGAAGCATCTGCGTCGTCATCTGATCGGTATCATATTCTGGATAGTCGATATTGACCTCGACTTGCGCCAAAACATCAAGGATCTCTTGGCGCAGATTCGTGATCAAGCGCCGCAGATCGCCATCGAGCTGATCGACGGCCACCTGCATCGCCCGGTCGGTTTTGGCCCGGATCAGATCCATCACAGACTCGGCCTGAGTCAGATCCACCCGGCCGTTTAAGAAGGCCCGCTTGGTGAATTCCCCAGGTTCCGCCAACCGCGCGCCCAGCCCAAGAAGCAGCTGTAAGATGCGGTTGGTTGGCACGATCCCCCCATGGCAGTTGATCTCTACCATGTCTTCGCGGGTATAGGTTTTGGGTGCGCGCAACACGCTGACCATCACTTCATCGACCACCGCATCGGTGTCCGGATCTAAGATATGGCCGTAATTGATCGTATGCGTCGCGACTTGCGTCAGATCTTTACCCTTGAACAGCTCTTGCGCGGTTGCGATCGCTGATTCGCCCGAAAGCCGGACGATGCTGATCGCCCCTTCGCCAGGCGGCGTCGAAATCGCCGCAATGGTGTCATATTCTGTAACGGTCGTTGCCACAATATGCTTCCTTTCTCAAACAAAAAAGCGCACCATCCAGCCGTCGCTCATATTGAATGACCGACGGCTGGACAAAGCACTTTGACTACTTCATCAGTTGATTTTCGTGTTAATTCTAACTAAAAGTACACGGCTTGTCAAAACCCAGAGCGAAGTGGCACGCATTTAGCGGGTCGGATGGCGTAGCTAGCTGTACCCGCGTTGTGCCACGTAGCTCGACGAAACCAGAGCGAAACAGGACGGGTTTAGGCATGTATATAAGACGGCTTGGGTGCGTGCGGCAAAGCCGCGCGTGACCGAGACGGCTTATATGCAATACCGTTGTCCTGTGTAGCTCGACGATTCGGAGCGAAGTGGCACGCACTTAGCGGATCAGGTTAGCTAGCTACACCCGCCGCTTCGGTGTGATCACAACATAACGCCGCGGATCGATGCCTTCAGAATGGGTCTCGACATAGTCATTATCGACCAGTTCGGCGTGGATCGCCTTGCGTTCAAACGAAGGCATCGGATCCAGATAAACGGCAGTCCCGCGCGCGATGACTTCACGCGCAGTTTTACCCGCCAGTCGTCTGACGGCACTGTCACGGCGTTCGCGATAGTCCCCGACGTTTAGCATGATCGTCCACTTGGATTTACCATAGCGGTTGAATTCAGTCTGCGCGAGGTATTGAATCGCGTTGATGATCTTCCCGTGTTTACCAATCAGCTGGGCTTCTTTGTCCGTATTGATGGCAAACCACACCTTATCCCCGTGCCGCGTGCTATCGATCGTCGCCGTGATCCCGAGCTCACGCACGATGTCTTCGAGGTAGCTTTGGACTAACGCTATCGCAGTTTGGTCATCGCGCTTATGTAGCGAGCCTGCCGCCGGATGGTGTTGCGGGTGGTGGTGATGTTTTGGGGCCGGTTTCGGGGCTGGTTCTGGCTCAGGTTCCGGGGCCAGCAACTTCAAGTTGACGATCGCCGCTTTTTTACCGAGCCCGAACAGCCCCTTTTTTCCTTCTTGGATCACATCGACACTGACGGCCTCACGGGCAACGCCAAGCGTCTGCAAGCCAAGATCAATTGCCTTTTGAATCGTTGTTCCTTGAAAAGTCGGCATGCTTCTCCTCCAAATCGTCTCCAGCTTAAGTGGCAAAAAAACGCGTCGGCAGCAAGCTACCGGCGCGTCTGCACGACTAATGCTTTTTCAAAGCTCGCTTTAAAGCTCTGCGCTTGGCACGCTCGCGTTCTCTTTCTGCCTGTGCTTTTTCTTCACGTTGACGCCGCAGTTTGAAGGGATTTTGGATCAAGAACGTCTGGGCCAACGAGAAGGCGTTGGTGACAACCCAGTAGATTGCCAGCGCACTTGGGAATTGGAACGCCATGACCAAAATCATGATCGGCGAGATCGCAACCATCGCCCACGACATGTTGTTGCGCTGCGGTTGGGCCAGCGTCGACACCAGACTGGTCAACAGCGTGAAGACCGCGGCCAAGATCGGCATTACCCAATACGGATCGGGTTGCGCCAAGTTAAGCCACAAGAAATGGCCGGTGTTCAGTTCCTTGGTCCGGAAGATGGCCTGATACAAAGCAAACAGGAACGGCATCTGAATCGCGATCGGTAAACAGCCCATGATCGGGTTGATGCCTTCTTCTGCGTACAGCTTCTGCGTCTCTTGTTGCAACTTACGCTGCGTGTCAGGATCCTTAGAACTATATTTCTTCTGCAAGTCTTTGAGCTGCGGCGCGATTTCTTGCTGCTTGCCCATGCTCTTCAACGAAATATAACTTAATGGGAAGATAATGATCCGCACCAGCAAGGTGAAGACGATGATCCCGATCCCGGGGTTGCCTCCAAAGAGCTTGGCTAACCATAGAATGAACTGCGCGGCGTTATAGATCACGTACCGATCCCAAAAACCAGTACTATGAACGGTAACCGTCGATGTCCCGCAAGCCGTCAGCACAACTGCCATGCACAGCAAGCCGAGAACGGTAACCAGCCGCTTAACGGTTTTCTTACTCACGTGTATCCTTCTTTCGTGTACTAGATGATATCGACATCGGGGCTCAAGACTTCAGCCAGGTTCAAGACATGCACCAAGTTCTTCTTGGTTTCTGCCATGTCTAACTTGCTAGCCCCACGCCGCGCGATCACCAGAAAATCCATCTGGGGATCGATCTGCGGTTTGAGCTCTAGCAGGCTTTGGCGGATGTAACGCTTGATTTGGTTACGCATGACCGCCGTGTGCCCGACTTTCTTGCCGACCGAAATGCCAACGCGAAAATGTGGTTGGTCTCGACGCAGGTGATAGATCACGAAATTACGGTTAGCTACCGACTGCCCGTGATCAAACACATCTTGAAATTCAGCTTCTTTTTTGATGCGATACGACTTACGCACGAGTTCTCCCTCACAATCTGTCCTTAAGTATACAAGATGCACCGAGCCGGCGCACCTGTTTCGTGATATTTCCTATATGTAGGTTGAATTTTGCCCGAATTTAGGCGCGGTTTTGCAAAAAAAAACCACTGACGCGGTCAGTGGGGTTTTTAGGCAGATAATACTTTACGTCCCTTAGCGCGACGACGAGCTAAAACTTTACGGCCGTTCTTCGTGCTCATGCGCTTCATGAAGCCATGGACGCGTTCGCGATGACGTTTCTTTGGTTGGAAAGTCCGTTTGGTGGTCATGGTAGCACCTCCTATTAATTGATTACTATTTTCAGTAACGCTATTTACTTATCAAACATTATCCCATTATACGGACTGCATAGAGGTGCGTCAAGCATTACTATGAAAATTCGCGCAAAAGTCTTTTCCACAAAATCGGCAAAATTCCGGAAAATCTGTGTATAAGTTGTGAAACTGCCCTATCTTATTTTTTCAGTCATCCACAGCCTATCAGCAGGTTATCCGGAAGTGAACATGGGTGTTGAATAGTTATCCACAGGTTGTTTTTAACTTGTTTATAACTTGTGAAACACGCATTGCTTGGCGGTATTTTTGTGTTACGTCATTGTGCATAAGTTGTCTATTTTTTAATATCAAGCAGTGCTGTTCACCGCCTTGTGGAAAAGTTTTCGACACCCCTGTCACTAACCTTATCCCCTAGTTGTGTATCGTGTGGAAAACGCGTTTGCTTGTGGAAAACTTTCGTTAAAAATGCTAAACTGAAACTCGCGATACTTTGTCGTCAGCGCGTCTTTTTTGACGTGAATATTTATACATCTGCGACAAAACGAAACTGCTGATCCACACTGGGTGGGTTTGCTAAAGGAGGGTTCAGGGTGCCAACTATTGAAGAACTGTGGGCGTATTTACAAGACAAATTCCGCACAAGCTTGACTGCAACTGGGTTCAACACATGGATCAAAGACGCCAAGCCTGTACGCCTGACAGAGACAACGCTAACCATCAGCGTCCCTTCAGAGTTACACAAAAGTTATTGGGAGAAGAAACTCGTCACCAAAGTCGTCGAGTGGGCGTTCGCCTATAACAATCTTGAAATTAGTCCGATCATTGAAATTTCAGGAAGCTTACCGGAAGAAACGGTCGACCTGGGCATGCAGGCCCAAACGCCGACGCCAAAACCGGTGGTGCCAACTTATAAGGAAACGACGCATCTCAATCCCAAATATACTTTTGACACCTTCGTCACCGGCAAAGGGAACCAGATGGCGCATGCTGCGGCCTTAGTCGTGTCTGAAGAACCCGGCGTTTTGTACAATCCGTTATTCTTATACGGTGGCGTGGGGTTGGGCAAGACCCATCTGATGCAGGCGATCGGCCATCAACTCGTTGAGTACAAGCCCAACGCCAACGTCAAGTATGTGACGAGTGAAGCCTTCGCCAACGACTTCATCAACTCGATCCAAACCAAGAAGCAGGAACAGTTCCGGCAAGAATACCGCAACGTTGATCTGCTTTTAGTCGACGACATTCAGTTCTTTGGCGACAAGGAAGCGACCCAAGAAGAGTTCTTCCATACGTTCAACGCTTTATATGAAAACAAAAAACAGATCGTGTTAACTTCAGACCGTCTACCCAACGAGATCCCGAAGCTTCAAGAACGCTTGGTGTCGCGCTTCAAATGGGGATTATCCGTCGACATCACGCCACCAGATCTGGAAACGCGGATCGCAATCTTGCGTAACAAAGCCGATGCGGAACACCTCGTCATCCCTGACGACACCTTGTCTTACATCGCTGGGCAGATCGATTCCAACGTCCGGGAACTCGAAGGCGCCTTGGTGCGCGTCCAGGCTTACGCGACCATGAACCATTCGGACATCACCACCAGCCTCGCTGCAGACGCCTTGAAGAGCCTCAAGTTATCCGACAAAGATTCCGCGCTGACCATCGGCCAGATCCAACAAGTCGTCGCCAAGTACTATCAAGTGACGGTGTCAGATCTCAAAGGCAAAAAGCGGGTCAAGCAAATCGTCATGCCGCGGCAGATCGCGATGTACCTTTCTCGCGAAATGACCGATTCATCGCTACCTAAGATCGGCGCAGAATTTGGCGGCAAAGACCATACCACCGTCATTCACGCCCATGAAAAAATTGCCGAGCAACTCGGTTTAGATGAGCAATTGAAAACTGAAATTATAGAACTCAAAAATCGCCTGAAGAACCGCGGCTAAATCGCGGTTGTGGAAAACTCACAAAGTTAACCGCAGTTTTCCGTACATTTTATCCACAGGTGGAAAAGTTATCTCACCGGGTTTCACGAGGTTATCCACAAGGTCCACAGGGCCTACTACTATTACTTAAAAAGCATTATTATATATACAGTCACCGACACAGGAGGTCTGCTATGAAATTCACCATCACGCGCTCAACATTCATCAAAACGCTGAACGATGTTTCCCGAGCCATTACCAGCAAAAGTACCATTCCGATTTTGACCGGCTTAAAGTTAGTCCTTAGCGATAACGGCTTAGTCCTTACCGGTAGTGATGCCGATATCTCGATCGAAGCCCGCATCGACGCCAACGCTGAAACCAACGATCTATTGATCGAATCGACCGGCAGCATCGTTTTGCCTGCCCGTTTTTTCAACGAAATCGTTAAGCGCCTGCCGGAAGCCAAAATGACCGTGGACGTTCAAGAGAATTTCCAAACCGTCATCACCAGTGGGTCGTCTGAATTCACGATCAACGGGTTGGACGCCAACAACTATCCGCGCCTGCCAGAGATCGTCAACCCAGAACCGCTTAGTGTCCCAGCGGATGTGTTGAAGCAGCTGATCAACCAAACCGTCATCGCCGTCAGCAACCAAGAAAACCGGCCGACACTGACCGGTGTCCACCTTGTGATCGAAGGCAATCAATTGTTGGCCGTAGCCACGGACTCACACCGTCTGGCGCAACGGGTCATCGAATTGCCAAATCCAAGTAGCACTAAGTATGATGTCATCATCCCAGGGAAGAGTCTGTCTGAACTCAGCCGTACGCTGACGGATGATATCGCCAATGTCGAGATCCGTTTCGCGGAAAACCAGGTGCTTTTTGTGGCCGGAGCGACAAGCTTTTACTCACGGTTGCTCGAAGGCAACTACCCAGACACCAGCCGCCTGATCCCGACTTCAAGTACGACGCAAATCGAGTTCGACGCACCAGTGTTGTTGGCCGCTATCCAACGTGCAAGTTTGCTGAGTCACGAAAGTGCAAACAACGTCGTTAAGCTGAACTTGGACACTGTGGCCCAAACCGCGACGATCTACGGGAACTCTCCGGATGTCGGGAACGTGGAAGAAGCCTTGTCGTTCAACCATCTTTCAGGCGAGAATCTTGAGATTTCCTTCAACCCAGACTACATGAAGGATGCCTTGCAAGGATTTGGCCAAACAACCATTGAGATCGATTTCACTGCGCCGTTGCGTCCATTCACGCTGGTCCCATCCGAAGATCACGCGCACTTCATCCAGCTGATTACGCCGGTGCGGACTTTCTAGTGTTATTTAATTTGTTTGAAGAGTGATTTTTATTATCAAATCGAAAAGCTACGCGTAGGGTGGCTTTTTTTCGTGGTCAAAAGCGTATCTATACCTAAACGGGGTGAGGAGGTATTGTGATGCGCAAATTGTGGTTACTTGTTGTGATCGGATTAAGTTGGTGGGGGACGCCAACAAGTGCGGTGTCAGCGGTGGTGTCGTATGATCCTGCGCAGGGTGGCGTGTTTTGGGAACCACCGGCAGAGATATTGACCTATATAAATACGGAGGAGTTTATTCCGTTTGGCTATGCGGCACCCGGCAATCTATCGGTTACCACCGCAACGAGTACGAGTCTCGCAAGCACGTGGTATAAGCTAAACGATGATGGCACGATAACAACTCCAGAATCATCTACGGGATATGTCACCCCTAATAATAGCAATTTAGGTGTGATTGCCCGATTCGCTAATACTGGTGACTACCGAGTTGACTTAAAGTTAACGACAGATAAGGCTCAAAGTTCAGTGATAACTCGGACAGTTATCGTGCACGTGACGGATCCGGTGAATAGCCGGCAATTATTGCCACTGCCTAAACAACGGTTACTATCACCACTACCGACGCTGCTTGAGACAACGAGCAGCGGTGGCAACAATTTTCTTGAAATTAAAAAAGAGTTTGAGCCTGACCAAAGAGAGCATGCCTTCATATGGAGACTTACTAAGCCAATATATTATGTTTATCCACTAACCTGGTGGGATGGAACAATGATAAATATAGACCCGCAAACTCAGGAATTTACGTTCTATCTCAACGGACAGCCCCAAACTCAAACGTTATCATATGGCCTCGCTAACATCACGGCAGTAGAAGGGCACCCCATAACCTTGGATGCTTTGTACCTCAAGCCAATGCCTGGCACCAAGTTGACATTTAATTGGACTTATACCGTCAAAGGCGGTAAAGCCCAAACAATCGCCAGCGATACGCCTTCGCTTCCAATTCCAGATAA
Source organism: Lacticaseibacillus boliensis (assembly GCF_054784775.1). NCBI lineage: Bacteria > Bacillati > Bacillota > Bacilli > Lactobacillales > Lactobacillaceae > Lacticaseibacillus > Lacticaseibacillus boliensis. The sequence goes on along the minus strand of NZ_BAAIHN010000017.1, from coordinate 9,977 downwards.
TTGGCACGCTGACGGCAGTATTTATGTGACACTTATTTATTCGTATGATGGAAAGTCTGTGCCTATCAAATCAAACACTGTGGCGTATCACTACCAACCCCAGGTAATACGTGCAACGTCCACCTTTGCTGTGAGTGATTTGCTACAGCACGATATTCACGTCAACGCTAGGATCGCCGACTGGCCGATCACGCAAACCGGCGATTGGCAGCTTGAGGTGGCGGTGTCGCCGGTACAAACCAATAGCGGTGTCAGGATGCCGGCGGCTTTAGTTTTGCCCGGTGGCACTCAGGTCGCCGGTGGCGAGACCAAACGGTTGGCTTTCAGCGGAGATCAGGTCTTGGCGTTGACACAGGCTGAGTGGCTGTTACAGCAACAGCTAACGCCTGTAGTTGGCCAATATAACGCGACAGTCCGTTTCACGGTGATCTCAGGACCGGAATAATATGGCAAAAATGGTCAAATGCAAAAATTTGGCCATTTTTGCCGTTTAAGGGCATATACGTAGCGGGATACTGATTCGCTATAAAACGCGTGATAGCGGCTTATAATCGCTTAATGACATTGTGTTTCACACCAAAAAAAGCTATAATATATAGGTAGTATTAACTTAACGGCAAAGGGAGTGGACGTTCAATGGCAACAGTTGAGATCTCGACTGAATACATCACGCTGGGACAATTACTGAAAGATGCTGGGGTGATCGACAGCGGCGGTCAAGCCAAGTGGTTCCTGGCAGAAAACCGGGTCTTGGTGAATGGTGAAGCAGATACGCGGCGTGGTCGCAAGTTGCGTGTCGGTGACACGGCGACGTTGCCTGACGGCACTGAGATTGCCGTGGCTGCTTCAGAATGAGGCTGACACACCTGACGCTACGCAATTACCGCAATTATGCCAAGGTCGATGTCGATTTTTCTCCGCAGATCAATGTGTTGATTGGAGAGAATGCGCAAGGCAAAACCAACTTGCTTGAAGCGGTGTATGTGTTAGCGTTAGCGCGTAGTCACCGGACGAATAATGATAAGGAATTGATTCGTTTCGGCGCTGATTTCGCCAAGATCACAGGGACGGTGGCGCGTGAAATTGGGAAGCATCAGCTGGAGCTGGTGATTTCTAAGCTAGGCAAAAAGGCGCGTCTCAACAAGATCGAACAGCCGCGGTTGTCGACTTATGTCGGCCATTTTAACGTTGTGTTGTTCGCACCGGAAGACCTGGCGATCGTCAAAGGCAGCCCGGCTAATCGCAGGCGGTTCATTGATATGGAGTTCGGCCAGATGAGTGTCAAGTATTTGCAGACGCTCAGCGAGTACCGGATCGCCTTGCGCCAGCGAAACGCGTATCTCAAGCAGCTAAAATATCACCAGGCCAAAGACATGGTGTTGCTGGATGTGTTGTCCGACCAGCTGGCCGCGGCAGGCGCCGAGATCGTGACGCGGCGGGCACATCTGTTGAAACAGATGGCGGGTTTTGCGGCGGAGATTCACAGCGACATCACCAAGGGACGCGAGAAGCTGACGTTCCAATATCAAAGTCAGGTGCCGGAAGACGTGCGTGACGATGTTGAAAAAACTTACGCGACCATGGGTGAGTTACTCGCCAAGCACCAGGCACGCGAGTTGGAACAAGGAACGACACTGGTCGGTCCGCACCGAGATGATGTTGCGTTTATCGTGAACGACAAAAACGTCGCGAATTTTGGCAGTCAAGGCCAACAGCGCACGACCGCCTTGGCGGTAAAACTCGCAGAGATCGATTTGATGAAGTCGCAAACCGGCGAATACCCAGTGTTGCTACTCGATGACGTGTTGTCTGAGCTTGATGATGATCGCCAGACCCACTTGCTTAAAGCAATTCAAAATAAGGTGCAGACCTTCCTGACGACCACTAGCTTAGATGGGATCGCGCGGGAGATCATTGACACACCAGCCGTCTACCACGTGGCAGACGGGCAGTTGACGAAGGAGGAAACAAGTCGTGACTGACAAAGAAGAAGCCCAAATTGAGGCTAAAGAAGAAAAAGCGGCGGAATATGACGCCAGCCAGATCCAGGTCCTCGAAGGGCTCGAAGCCGTCCGTAAGCGTCCTGGGATGTATATTGGGACGACCTCTAGCCAAGGGCTACACCACTTGGTCTGGGAAATTATCGATAACGGGATCGATGAAGCCTTAGCCGGATTTGCATCGACGATCGATGTGACGGTTGAGCCTGATAATTCGATCACCGTGTTCGATGATGGCCGTGGGATCCCGGTCGACATCCAAAAGCAAACAGGGATGCCAGCGCTGGAAACGGTCTTCACCATCCTTCACGCCGGCGGTAAGTTTGGCGGTGGCGGCTACAAAGTTTCCGGTGGGTTGCACGGGGTTGGTGCGTCTGTTGTTAACGCCCTGTCGACTTCCTTGGATGTTACCGTAGCTCATGATGGGAAATACTATTACATGGATTTCTCACGCGGTAAGGTGACTACTAAGATGAAGGTGATCGGGGATGCGCCTGAACACGCGCATGGCACTAAGGTTCATTTTGTGCCGGATCCTGACATCTTCACCGAAACCACGACCTACGACGACAAGATTTTGACGCAACGGATCCGCGAGCTGGCCTTTTTAAACAAGGGTTTGAAGCTGACCTTCACTGATAAGCGGGCTGAGACGCATGAAAAGCTTGTTTTCCATTACGAAGGTGGGATCAAGGAATACGTGGCCTTTTTGGATAAGGGCAAAACTGCGGTACTGGCTGATCCGATCTATGTTGAAGGCCAAGCTAACGGCATCACGGTCGAAGTCGCGTTGCAATACACCGACGATTACCACACCAACTTGATGACCTTTGCCAACAACATCCACACCTACGAAGGTGGGACGCATGAAACGGGCTTCAAGGCCGCTTTGACGCGGGTGATCAACGATTACGCGCGCAAGTCGGGCCAGCTCAAAGAGTCTGATGACGCTTTGTCTGGTGAAGACGTGCGTGAAGGCATGACCGCCGTGGTTTCCGTCAAGCATCCTGATCCGCAGTTTGAAGGGCAGACCAAGACCAAGCTTGGCAACGCTGACGCGCGGACGGTGACTGACCGGACGTTCTCCGAGCATTTCTCCAAGTACTTGATGGAACACCCAGCAGAAGCGCGCCAAGTCGTCGATAAATCTTTGCTGGCAAGCAAAGCGCGTGCCGCTGCCAAGCGTGCCCGTGAAGTCACCCGGAAAAAGTCTGGGTTGGAAATCTCTAACTTACCCGGTAAGCTGGCGGATAACTCGAGCAAAGACCCTGAGATCTCTGAATTGTTTATCGTCGAAGGGGATTCCGCCGGTGGTTCCGCCAAGTCCGGTCGTAGCCGGCTGACACAGGCCATTTTACCGATTCGAGGCAAGATCTTGAACGTGGAAAAGGCCTCGATGGAGCGCATCTTGGCCAACGAAGAAATTCGGACGCTGTTCACCGCGATGGGCACAGGCTTCGGCGAAGAATTCGACGTCGCTAAGGCGCGTTATCACAAATTGATCATCATGACCGATGCCGATGTCGACGGCGCGCATATCCGCACGCTGTTGTTGACGCTGATTTATCGCTACATGCGGCCGCTGTTGGATGCAGGCTTTGTCTACATCGCCCAGCCACCGTTGTATCGGATCCGCCAAGGCAAGATGATGCGTTACATCGATTCCGACGAAGAATTGGATGAGGTCTTGGGCACATTGCAGCCGAGTCCTAAGCCTGAAATCCAGCGCTATAAAGGGCTTGGTGAAATGGACGCCAACCAGCTGTGGGAAACCACGATGGATCCTGACAAACGCCGCTTGCTGCGAGTTTCGCCAGAAGACGCGGAAGCTGCAGACGGGATCTTCGAAATGTTGATGGGCGACAAGGTCGAACCACGACGCAAGTTCATCGAAGACAACGCTGTTTACGTTGATGCTAAGAACATTGACGCCTAAACCAGAGCGGAGTGGCGCGCACTTAGCGGGTCAGGTAGCCTAGCTATCGCCGCTTGGGGCGGGTTTGGCCCCGAGTGCGATAGCGTAGCTAGCTGTACCCGCGTTGCGCCACGCAGCTCGACGAAAAACCCAGAGCGGATCGAGGCGGTTTTAGCGCGTAGCAGAACGTGTGCTATCAGTAAGCAAACTTGTTTGCGTAACTGATAGGACCGTTATGCCTAGCGCGTTGCCTCGAGTAGCTCGACGAAACGGCACTTAGCGGGTCAGGCACCTAGCCGACCGCACCCCGCCGCATAACGTAAAAATTTAACCGTAACCTACAGCCACCAGCTGTACTTGAAACAACTTTGAAGGGAGCAATTGCGTCAATGGATGACCGCCAAGAAAGCCGGATCACATCAGTTAATCTGGCTAAAACGATGAAGACATCGTTCCTGGAATACGCGATGAGTGTTATTGTCGCCCGGGCTTTGCCTGACGTACGCGACGGCCTCAAGCCGGTTCAGCGTCGGATTCTGTACGGGATGAACGAACTCGGGGTGACCCCAGACAAGCCATATAAAAAGTCTGCGCGTATTGTCGGGGATGTCATGGGGAAATACCATCCGCATGGGGACTCTTCGATTTATGAAGGTATGGTGCGCATGGCGCAAGACTTCTCATACCGCTACATGCTTGTCGACGGGCACGGGAACTTCGGCTCTGTCGATGGTGATGGTGCCGCCGCAATGCGTTATACCGAAGCGCGGATGAGCAAGATCACGATGGAAATGTTGCGCGACATCAACAAAGATACGATCGACTATCAAGATAACTATGATGGCACGGAAAAAGAACCCGTCGTCTTACCGGCACGTTTTCCTAACCTGTTAGTCAACGGGGCGACCGGGATCGCGGTCGGGATGACCACCAACATTCCGCCGCACAACCTTTCTGAAGTCATCTCTGCGCTACACATTTTGATGGACAACCCGGAAGCCACCACCGCCGATTTGATGACGGCCTTACCAGGCCCTGATTTTCCAACCGGGGCCTTGGTACTGGGTAAGTCCGGTATTCGCCGCGCCTATGAAACCGGCAAAGGCGTCATCACGGTGCGGGCAAAAACGGATATCGTCACCGAAAAGTCTGGCCGCGAACGCATTATCGTCACCGAGATCCCCTACATGGTCAACAAGGCCAAGTTGGTCGAGCGGATCGCAGAACTTGCGCGTGAAAAGAAGATCGAAGGGATCACAGATCTCAACGATGAATCTGATCGCGAAGGGATGCGCATCACGATCGATATCCGGCGTGACATGTCGGCGTCTGTCGTTTTGAACAACTTGTTCAAGCTGACACCGTTGCAAACCGGCTTCTCCTTCAACATGGTCGCGATCGTTAACGGCGCCCCGAAGACGCTCAGCCTCAAAGAGATCCTGACCTATTACCTGCAGCACCAAGAGCAGGTTATCCGGCGGCGGACCGCTTTTGAACTGAAAAAGGCGCAGGCACGCGAACATATCCTCGAAGGGTTGAAGATCGCGCTCGATCATATCGATGCGATCATCAGCATTATCCGTGGGAGTGAAACCGGGGACAAGGCCAAGGTCGTCTTGATGGACAAGTACAACTTGTCTGACAAGCAAAGCCAGGCGATCCTGGACATGCGTCTGGTTCGTCTGACCGGTCTGGAACGCGACAAGGTCGAAAACGAGTTGAGCGAGATCCGCAAAGCGATCGCCGACTACAAAGACATCTTGGCTAATCCGCAACGGGTTCACCAGATCATCTATGATGAACTGCTGGAGATCCAGCGCAAGTTTGGCGACAAGCGGCGGACCGAGTTGCTGGTCGGCGAAGACTTGAACATCGAAGACGAAGACCTGATTGAAGAAGAAACCGTGGTAATCACGTTAACGCATAACGGTTACGTCAAGCGCCTGCCTGCAGACGAGTTCAAGACGCAAAACCGTGGCGGTCGGGGGATCCAAGGGACTGGCGTGCACGACGATGATTTTGTCGAGCACCTGGTAACGACCTCGACGCATGATGTGTTGCTGTTCTTCACCAACTCAGGTAAGGTTTATCGGGCCAAAGGCTACGAGATCCCAGAATATGGGCGCACGGCCAAAGGCATTCCGATCATCAACCTGCTGGGGATCGACAACAACGAAAAGATCCAGACTGTGATCAACGTGCATCCAAGCGATGACAACGACGGCTTCTTGTTCTTCGTCACGAAGCACGGCGTCGTCAAGCGCACGCCGGTCAGCGAGTTCCTCAACATTCGCAAGAATGGGCTGATCGCGTTGAACATGCATGAAGACGACGAGCTCAGCCGCGTGATCCCGACAACCGGCACCGACACGATGCTGATCGGGACCCACAACGGCTACTCGGTCACCTTCTCAGAAGCTGACGTGCGGTCGATGGGTCGCAGTGCCACCGGGGTACGCGGGATCCGGTTGCGTGACGACGATTATGTTGTCGGCGCAGACGTTTTGGCCCCTGATTCTGAAGTGCTCGTCGTTTCTGAAAAAGGCTACGGCAAGCGGACCGCTGCTCATGAGTATCCGGTCAAGGGTCGCGGTGGTAAAGGGATCAAGACCGCCAACATCACTGAAAAGAACGGCCCGCTGGCGATCGTCACCACGGTTTCCGGCGATGAAGACATCATGGCCGTGACCGATGCCGGCGTCATGATCCGCTTCAGCATCGACAACGTCTCGCAAACAGGCCGGGCAACCTTAGGGGTCCGGTTGATGCGGGTCGACGACGGCACGAAGGTCGTCACCGTGGCTAAACTCGCCAAGGAACCCGATGAAGAAACTGACGCAGATGCCTCTGATCAAGCGACACCGCAAGCTTCTGATGCGCCTGCCGGGGATGCCAACGCGCAGGTGGATGAACTCTTACGCCGCGCAGAAGACGACACAAATAACAACGAAGACGATGAATAAGCACCACCGCGCCGGGGCCTCTGAAAAGAGGCCTCGGCTTTTTTTATGATAAAGGAGGGATAAGATGACTTTTCGATTGAGCTTGATCGAGATCGTCGGGCGCTTGATGCTGGCGATCTTGGTCTCAGCGGTGATCGGCTATGATCGCGAACATAAGAATCGGCCGGCGGGGATGAAGACGCACGTGCTGGTGTGTTTAGGCGCCTGTATCGTCGCGCTGGTGCAAAAAGAGATCGGGTTTGATGCCCTCAATATCGCGCTCGCCCATCCGCACCTTGCTGGCGTCATCCGCGCAGACGATGCCCGGCTGATCGCGCAGGTCGTTTCCGGCATCGGCTTTCTCGGCGCCGGCACGATCATCGTCCAACACCGCACCGTGCGCGGCTTGACGACCGCCGCGAGCCTCTGGGCGGTCGCTGGGCTAGGCCTGGCGATCGGGATGGGCGATTATCAGATCGCGATCGCCAGCGCCATCGCAGTGATGGGGGTGTTGCTGTTTCTCAAACGGATCATCCACGTCAACGCGATGAAGCGCATCGAGATCCAGTATGACCATAAATTAGAGACGAAAAAGTTCCTGCAAGATTATTTCGAACAGCATCACATCGAAGTGAACGATGTGAATTTTCGTGTCACCCAAAGCGGCGAGCAGACGACTTACGTCAACATCTACGAAATCTCGATCCCTCGCGACCAGAACCTGCCAGATATCATCGAAGACATTTCATTGAACAAGAACATCATGCGCATCCAAACGGTCAGCCTGTAAGTTCGCAAAAGGCCATTATTGCGAATCTATTTGATGAGATGGCTATGTTGTTTGGTGATTAGTTAACTGCCGGGTGTGGACGAAAGTGACTCCAGTAGGATCGATCTGTCGTGGAGGCGGTGCTCGGCGAAGCTAACTCGAAGCTTTGCTTCGAGTGGATCTTCACCTGCGCTGGTTGTATGGCGACAAGTCACCAACAACGATGCCACCACGTCAGATCGACCTGCTTCCGTCACTTTCGCCCACACCCTGGATTCTGTGTATTGGGTTAATCTGTTGTGATGAACGCTAGACAATCTATCAATCACCGATAGTATGTATACGTCGAGAATTATCGCCGGGGCTATTCTATTTCTATTTTCTTAGAAACCATTACCTTCGATGATTGAACACAGAAGTGAGGACGGGGTGTGCGGAGACGGGAGATGGCTCAGGCGCGACGTTGTTGTTAGCGGCTTGCCGCTTACAACAAAGGCGTTGAGGGAGATCCACTCGAAGCGTTGCGGAGAGTTAGCTCCCGAGCGCCTCGCACCGTTCCAGCCATCTCCCGTCACAGTGCACCCCGTCCGTACTCATACCGCCATGACCCACCAACCCGGATAGTGATTATTGTCGTGTAGCCTTTACAGAAAAATGTTGAGTTATGGCGTTGGCTATGGTATAATTCTAGTTTGTGAGTATGTGGCCTTTTAGGCCATCGACTCCTTGCCCACGGGTGACCGATGGGCCAAAGTCCATAAGGAGGTGAAAGTTAAAATGGCTGAAACGAAGTATGAAATTACCTACATCATTCGTCCTGACATGGATGAAGAAGGCAAAGCTGCTTTGATCGAACGTTTTGACAATATTTTGAAGGATAATGGTGCTACCATCATCGATTCTAAGGATTGGCAAAAGCGTAAGTTCGCTTACGAAATCGGCAAGTACACTGAAGGTACGTATCACATTGTGAACGCAACTGAAGAAAACGCCGACGCGATCAACGAATTCGACCGCTTGTCCAAGATCTCTGGCGACATTTTGCGTCACATGATCGTTAAGCGCGAAGACTAATTCATCGCGAATTACGAGAGGAGAGCTAAGGGATGATCAATAGTGTATCTTTAACGGGCCGCTTAACGCGGGATGTCGAGTTGCGCTACACCCAAAGCGGGACTGCCGTCGGGACGTTCACGCTTGCCGTTGATCGGCAATTCACGAACGCCCAAGGGCAGCGCGAAACTGACTTCATTAACTGCGTGATCTGGCGTAAGAGTGCTGAAAACCTCAGCAACTTTACGCGTAAAGGGTCGTTGCTCGGCGTGATGGGTCATATTCAGACCCGGAACTACGACAACAACCAAGGCCAGCGGGTTTATGTGACCGAAGTGGTCGTTGAAAACTTTGCTTTGCTAGAATCACGGGCAGTGACCGAAGCGCGGCCGCAAGAGCCTGACCAGGGTGGCAATCAGAACAATGGTTACAACAACCAAAACAACTTTGGTGGGGCACAACAGCCTAACCAGAATAATTTTGGCGGTAATCCATCCTCTTCCTCGAATACGTCATCTAACAACGGTGGCAACAACCAACCGAACTTTGGCGGCAACAAGAAAAACGACGCCAATAACAATACTGCCGATCCGTTTGCCAACAACGGCCAACCGATCGACATCTCAGATGACGATTTACCATTCTAAAAGAATCTTTGAAAAGGAGTGACATTCATGGCACAACAACGCCGTGGTGGCCGTCGTCGTCGCAAAGTCGACTTCATCGCCGCTAACCATATCGAATATATCGATTACAAAGACACGAACTTGTTGGAACGCTTCGTTTCCGAACGCGGTAAGATCTTACCACGTCGGGTAACCGGCACCAGCGCTAAGAACCAACGCAAGCTGACCGTTGCGATCAAGCGCGCCCGTATCATGGGCCTGCTTCCATTCGTTGCAGAAGACTAATATGCGTTGAGAAGACTCGCCTTCGGGTGGGTCTTTTTTTGGCTCTGCGTCAACTGGTGTTGAAGAATAAATTTATCTTTTAGGAAAGTCTCCATGATAGGAGGCTTTTTGTTATTTTAGGCAGTTAATTGGTAGATGCGATTGAAGAAATTGGTTTGATTGCGAAAGCCGAAACATGAACGCTTCAGGGATTTGATCAAACGGTTGGTGCCTTCAATAGGCCCATTTGATCTTGGGCTTGCCGTTGCGGCTAACACACCACTACGGTTCTTTCTCAGGGTCTCAATAGTGGTATCCATCGTTGTCCCTGCGGGTTGATAAGTATCGATGAGACGCCAGACTGCCCGCGTGTCATGATTCATCAACGCGTCGTGTACCGAGATATAC
>NZ_BAAIHN010000016.1:0-61153 GCF_054784775.1 Lacticaseibacillus boliensis | reverse complement strand
CACTAAACTATCTTGATACGCAGAATCTAGGGTGTGGGCGAAAGTGACGGAAGCAGGTCAATCTGACGTGGTGAGATTGCTGTTAGCGACTTGTCGCTTACAGCAAGGCGCAGGTGGAGATCCACTTGGCCGGCACGGCCAAGTTAGCTCCGCCGAGCACCCTCTCCACGACAGATTGATCCTGCTGGAGTCGCTTTTGCCCGCGCCCGACAGGTTACTGGTCTACCCAACGCAAAATGCTTACGCTGCCGGACAGTAACAGCTTGAGATCACTTGTGTTCGCCATGGGGATTTAATTATTTCTCACCAAATTTAAATATTTGTATTGACAACTGCCCGTGAAGGCGGTAAGCTCATTGCAACAAATCAAGAAGGGGTTTCGATGATTATGACAACAACTGTTTATTATGCCTGGTATGCGTATTTTCTCTAGCGAGTAGGAGCACACGAATGTGTCCCTACTCGCGAGGGGTACATTCGTCTGCATACCAGGGTCATCGAACCACACAGGTAAGCACACGGATGAACGAGTTTTCAACCGTGTGCTTTTTATTTTTCCTAGGAAAAATGGACGCTATCGGTTGAACCGATAGCGTTTTTTCGTGCTTACCGCCACCTTAGGAGGATAATATCATGAAATTTGATTCAACCGACGACCTGGCCGTCAATACGATCCGCATGTTGAGCGTCGCTCAAATTCAAGCTGCTAATTCAGGACATCCGGGCTTACCACTCGGTGCTGCGCCGATGGCTTACGTTTTGTACCGCAATCACTTAACGGTAACGCCAAGAGACACCCGCTGGTTCAACCGCGATCGGTTTGTCTTGTCGGCTGGCCATGGTAGCGCGATGCTCTACAGCCTGCAACACCTCGCAGGCTTTGCGGTTACCAAAGACGACTTGCAACACTTCCGTCAGTTTGGCAGCCGGACGCCGGGACATCCGGAATACGGGGTCGTCGATGGGGTCGAAGCAACCACCGGGCCGCTTGGACAAGGTCTCGGCATGGCGGTCGGCATGGCGATGGCTGAACGCCACATGGCAGCGCGTCTGCCAGGGATGGTCAACCACTTCACCTACGTCATCGCAGGCGACGGCGACTTCATGGAAGGTGTTTCCCACGAAGCCATGGGTCTTGCAGGCCATCAGGGTCTGGGCAAGCTGATCGTGTTATTTGATTCCAACGACGTGTCGTTAGACGGTACCAAAGGCCGCGCGTTCGGTGAGAACATGAAGGCCCGCTGTGAAGCGGAAGGCTGGGCATACGCCCGCGTTGAAGACGGCAACGACTTGAACGCGATCGATAAGGCGATCACGGCGGCCAAGCGGGAAGTTGACAAGCCGTCGATGATCGAAGTCCGGACGATCATCGGGTACGGTGCCCGCGAACAAGGCACCAACGGCGTTCACGGCAAGGCGTTGTCCGTTGATGACTACGCGGCGTTGAAGACGACCTTCAACTGGACGTTGCCAGACTTCGAGGTGCCACAGGCGGTATATCAACGTTTTGCAGACACCTTGCAGGCGCGCGGGGCTACCGCTCATGCCGCATGGCAGGCCAAAGCAAGCAACTTGGCACCTGCAGAATCTGCGGCGTTGACTCGCGCGACGGCAGATGTGATGCCACACTTGCCGGAACAGGCGAACTCGCTGATCCCTGAAACGTGTTCCGGACGTGATGCCGGCAAGATCGCGATGAACGCTTTTGCCAAGTTGGCACCGGAGATGTGGGGCGGCGCCGCTGACCTCGCGTCGTCTACCAAAACGGTGATCGACGGTTCGCCATTGTTTGATGAAACGCATCCGGAAGGCCGCAACATCGCCTTCGGGGTCCGTGAATTCGCGATGGGGGCAGCACTCAACGGCATCGCCTTACACGGCGGCTCGCGTGTGTTCGGATCCACGTTCTTGGTTTTTGCGGATTACTTAAAGCCTGCGATCCGCTTGGCGGCCATGCAACATCTGCCAGTGACGTTCGTGTTCACCCACGACTCGATTGCCGTTGGTGAAGATGGCCCCACCCATGAACCTATCGAACAGCTGGCGATGCTGCGGACGATTCCAAACACCGTCGTTATTCGTCCGGCAGACGGCCAAGAAACGGCAGCCGCATGGCGGGTGGCCTTGACTCGGCAAAATGGCCCGACCGTGATCGTGTTGACCCGTCAAGACTTGCCACAGCTGTCCAAGAAGGTCCCACCGGTCAAGCGCGGCGCCTATGTTGCCGCTGAAGTACCTGCCGGCAAGCCGCAAGAAGGGATCTTGTTGGCAAGTGGCTCTGAAGTGCATCTGGCTATGCAGGCGCAATTGGAATTAGCCAAGTCCGGCCGCTTCGTGTCAGTCGTTTCCGTACCAAGTTTTGAACTTTTTGCCCAACAGTCGCGTGCTTACCAAGAAAGCGTCTTGCCGCGTGCCGTTACCCGGCGTGTCGCTGTCGAAATGGCAAGTCCGCTACCTTGGGGCCAACTCGTCGGCCTCGACGGTGCAGTCGTTGGGATGGAGTCCTTTGGCGCCTCCGGCAAGGCTGATCGGGTCATGGAACATTTTGGTTTCACCCCGCAGCACGTTGCTGACACATACTTGCAACTCGATTTTGATGTCCAACTGCGCAACATGGCATTACGCTAACCCACTCACTAAAGGAGAACATTCATAATGATTATTCAATTCAAAGCCCAATCCCCACTGATCCAACAAGTCGCTGACAAGCTCGCAGCGACCCCAGCTCACGTCGAAGTTGTTGGCACTCACTTAGCCGCTATCGGTGTCAAAACTTACACACCGACCCCAGAAGAAGCGGCGGTAATTGATGCCATCACCACCGACGACAAGAGCTTCGTGCTTGGCAGTCGCGAGTTCCAGCCAGAAGACACGATCATCGAGTTGCCGCACACCACGATCGGTGCAGGCCACTTCGTGATGATGGCAGGCCCGTGTTCTGTTGAATCTGAAGAACACGTCCACAAGATGGCCAAGCTCGCCAAAAAAGGCGGCGCGACGGTTTTGCGTGGCGGTGCGTTCAAGCCACGGACTGTGCCTTACTCCTTCCAAGGTCTCGGCGAAGACGGCCTGCGTTACTTGCGTGAAGCCGCTGATGAAGAAGGCATGGATGTGATTACTGAAGTCATGGATGTGCCGCACGTGGAAATGGTCGGCAAGTACACCGACATTTTCCAGATCGGGGCGCGGAACATGCAAAACTTCTCATTGCTTAAAGAAGTCGGCAAGACGAAGATCGCCGTTGGTTTGAAGCGGGGGATGTCTGCGACAATCGATGACCTGTTGAACGCGGCGGAATACATCCGTGCCAACGGGAACCCGAATGTCTTCTTGATCGAACGTGGGATCCGGACTTTTGATAACAAGTACACTCGCAACACCTTCGATTTGGCGGCGATTCCGGTACTCAAAAAACTGACCCACTACCCAATTATCGCTGACCCTAGCCATGCGGTCGGGGTTCGTGATCTGGTTACCCCGATGGCGGTGGCTGCAGCGGCTGCTGGCGCTGATGGTGAGATCGTGGAGATCCATGACGATCCTGCCCACGCCTTCTCTGATGGGCCTCAAGCGTTGACACCAGACCTGTACTTAGACATGACCCGTCGCGTCAACGCTGTCCGGGCGGCATTGTCATGAGTACGGTCCATGTTGGCTTAGCCAACCATCCTTACGACATCATCATCGAAGCAGGGGTCAGTGAAAACCTCGGCGAGCTGGTGGCAAACCAGTGGGCCAAACGTCGGGTGATGATCGTCTCTGATACCAACGTCGCGCCGTTGTACCTCGCGGCGGCTCGGGCACAGCTCGAACAGGCAGGGTTTACGGTTGCCAGCACGGTGATCGCTGCTGGTGAAGCTTCCAAGACCTTGGCCGGTGCGCAGCAAGTCTATGCGGCCTTGATCGAAGCAGGCTTTTCCCGTTCCGATGGGGTGCTCGCGCTTGGCGGCGGGGTCGTCGGTGATCTGGCAGGCTTTGTCGCGTCGACCTTCATGCGCGGCTTGAGCTTCATCCAGGTGCCAACCAGTCTGCTTGCACAGGTGGATTCGTCTGTCGGGGGTAAAACGGCCGTCGATTTTGGCGCCGGGAAAAACGTCGTGGGCACCTTTTACCAGCCTGACTTGGTCGTGATCGATCCCGACCATCTCAAGACGCTGAGCCAGCGCAACTTGGTGGAAGGGTACGGTGAGGTCGTCAAGATGGCGGCCATGTCGACTGACCCCGAGTTCTGGGCGCTGATCGAAACCATCAACTCACCAGCAGACCTGCTCGCCAACGCCGCGGCTTGTTCGCGGTTAGCGATCGCTGCCAAGGCGGCGTTAGTGGTGGATGACGAGCACGACACAGGCGCGCGGCGCTTGTTGAACTTCGGTCACACCTTGGGACACGCGGTCGAACTGTTGGTGCCGGACACCTTGCACGGCGAAGCGGTGGCAATGGGGATGGTCGCGATCACACGGTTGTGTGAGAAACACGGTTTGACCGCCCCAGGAACCGCGGCGGCGATCAAGGCGCGGCTGGTTGCTGTGGGTTTGCCAACGGCATTTCCCCAGATCACCACTGAGCAGCTTGTGCAACAGATCCGCTTGGATAAAAAGGTCAAAAACAACACAGTCGTTTTGGTGACATTGAAGCAATTGGGCGAAACTGCCTTGCATCCCGTCGCCTTGACCGACCTGCCCGCGTTTTTGAATGTCTGATTGTAATGATGACTGGCGGTGAGACGGTGCCTCTTAGATGAAGAGACGTCGTACTCACCGTTTTGGTGCTAGGGGTCAAATATGGAGGATGATGATGAACGCATTCATTCAAGCACTGCAGCAGCCCCAGCCGGCGATCGCGGTACCGTTGACAGCCGCTGACGGTGCGACGCTACTGCAAGAAGTCGATGCGGTATGCCAAAGCCCGGCGCAAGTCGCGGAGTGGCGGCTTGATGCATGGCCGGAAGTTCCTGATAAGATCGCCCAGCTGCTGGCAAAACGGCTGCGCGAAGCAGACAAGTTGTTGTTATTAACGCTTCGCACGCGTGCTGAAGGTGGGGCGTTTGCCGGCACGGTGGCAGACTATGTCGCGTTGTACCGGCGTCTGTTGCCTTTGGTGATGCCTGACGCGATCGACATCGAAGCGAGCGTTCCGGTGGTCAGCCGCAAGGCGCTGGTCAAGCTGGCACATGATCAGCAATGTGTGGTCGTGGGCAGCCATCATGATTTTAAGCAGACCCCACCTTTTGAAACGGCACAAGCGCTGTTGCAGTCTCAAAGTCTCTGGGCTGACGTCGTAAAATTGGCGGCCATGCCCCAGATTCCAGCAGACACCTTAAATTTGTTGGCGACGAGCGCTTGGGCACGCACACATCTGTCCCAGCCTGCAATCGTGATCGGAATGGGGGCGCTCGGGCAGCTGACACGGATTGCGTCGGGGGCGTTCGCGTCGGCATTAACGTTTGCAACACTCGATCGCAATAGCGCGCCGGGACAGTTGCGGGTTCAGGTGATTCAAATGCTTCAGGAGGCAATGCAATGATCGATGGGCACACACGTTTATATGGTTTACTCGCACATCCGGCGGCACACTCGCTGTCACCGGCAATGCACAATTTAGCGTTTGAGCGCTGCGGCATCAACGCACGCTACCTCGCGTTTGATGTCACAGAGGCCACGTTACCGACCGCCGTGGCTGCGATTCGCGATTTACATATTGGTGGTGTGAACCTGTCGATGCCGTTGAAGCAGGCAGTGATCCCGTTGCTCGATGAACTGGATCCGCTGGCGGCGCTGGCGGGTTCTGTGAACACGATCGTCAACCGTGACGGCCGGCTTTGTGGTTACACGACCGATGGGGTCGGCTTGGTGGCGGCATTGCCGAAAAATATTCAACTAGATCGTAGTGCGGTGGTGCTTTTTGGTGCCGGTGGGGCGGCACAGTCTGCCGCCTTGGCGCTGGCACAAGCGGGGTTGGCTCGCCTGACGATCGTCAACCGCCACGTCGAAGTCGCCCAAGACCTGGCAACGCATTTGCGCGCGCATGTTGCGTGCGCCGTCGATGTGCTGGCGTTGGCCGACGCCACCGCCGTCAATACTGCGGTGGCGGCCAGTCAGGTGGTGATCAACGCCACCAGCATGGGAATGGGGCCTCAGCGCGACCTGTCGCCGTTGACCGATCCGAGCTGTTTGCGGCCAGACCATGTCGTCTTGGACATGGTTTACTCACCGCTTGAGACCAAATTCTTGAAGCAGGCCGAAGCTGCCAAGGTGCAGGTGTGTCTCAACGGCTTGGCGCTGTTAGTCGCCCAAGGTGCCGCCAGCTTCAAGCTGTGGACGCAGGCAACCATGCCGGTCAAAGAAGTCGAAGCTCACCTTGCGACGCTGTTGTGAAGTGAAAAAAAACAGCGTGTGACTGTTGCGGTCACACGCTGTTTTTGTCGTTAATAAGTATGCATCTGATTCAGCGGCCAATAGCGCCAGACGACGACAGACTCGATTTGGGCGCGGCTGATGAAGCCAAAGGCACGCCCATCATGGGAAACAAACCGGTTATCGCCCATGACAAAATACTTACCGGCAGGCACCCGTGTGCTGTGGGTGGCCGGGTTCGATTTGAGATCAAAGTCGTTGGTGAACGGCTTGTTAGAGCCTTCCTTGTGGTTGAGCATGGCCCAAGCCTGGATCTCTTGGCGCATGAAGCTAGGTTTGAGATAAGGTTGCGCTTGTTGTTTACCATTGATATATAACCGTTCGTTCTTAACGCGGACGGTGTCGCCGGGCATGCCGATGACCCGTTTGATATACAGCGTGCCGGCAGGAGCGTCAGGGGCTTTGATCACGACGATCTTGTTGCGCGCGATCTTGGCGTGACGAAGTGACAACAGACGATCGTTGTTCTCCAGGGTCGGCTGCATAGAGTCTCCTGAGACTTGGTTGTTGCCAAGGACCTGCGTCATCAGCAGACGAGCGGCGGCAAAGGCAATCACCATGATCAAGAGGAGTTTTAAGAACCACGGAATTCGTTTCATTCAATTACTTCTTTTCGGCTAACAAGTCGCGGATCTCAGTGAGCAAGGCTTCTTCTTTGGTGGGTGCCGCGGCTTTGGGTTTTTGAGGGAGCACGCGGTTGGCTCCTTTGACCATTAAGAACACCACAAAGGCGACGATAATAAAGTTGATGACATCGTTGATGAAGGCGCCATAGGTGAACTTAGCGCCTAACACGGTGACGCTCAGCCCTTCCAGGTTAGTGCTGCGAGTGAACAGCGCTAAGATCGGGTTGATCAGGTTTTTGGTGAGACTGGTGACCAGGCCGGTGAAGGCGGAACCGATGATGACCCCGACGGCAAGATCTAAGACGTTCCCCCGCATAATGAATTGACGAAATTCTTTCCACATGTTGTAACCCCCTTTTGTAATCAGTATATCAGAATAAGCCTTGGACGCCCACGACGCTCAGGGCTGCCAGCGTGATCAAGATGAAGGCGACGAGATGCCGGCGCTTGTGGAGAAGCACCATGGCTAAGTATTCTCGGATCACGGCATTAGGCAGAAAATAAAAGCTGGTCGCAGCGCCTTTGCCGTTGGCATTCAGCCCGGCGGCTTTAGCGAAGATTCCGGCGCGGAAGAGGTGATAATTGTTGGTGAAAAAAGCCACCTTGCCGCCACCGTCAGCGGCGATCACCTTGGCCGAAAAGCGCATGTTTTCAAGCGTGGTCGTCGAGCGGTCTTCAATCAGCGTATCTTGTTCGGGGATGCCTTGCGCTAAGGCGTAGTGCTGCATTGCTACGCTTTCTGGGAGCTTTTCATCAGCGCCTTGACCACCGGAAAAAACAAGCTTGGCGTGTTGGCCTCGCGCAAGCTGTTTGCGATAAAAGCGGATGCCGGCATTGATGCGGGCGGCGAGTAAGGGACTGACGGCATCGCCGTTGATCAACCCGGCGCCTAAGACGACCAAGTAGTCCTTGTTGTGGCGCAGCGGGCGCAGGTTATAAAGCACGAGCACTGTCAAAAAGTTATACAGCGACACCAAGACGTACCCGATCGTCAGCGTGAAGAACACGGCCAGCCCGTTGTATAACGGATCCGGCAGGAACTGGCGGCCAAAGCTCGCGCCGATTTCCAGCAACAACAGCCCCAGCGCCAACAATAAGGTCAGCATGTTACCGAGGCTGTGGCTTTCCCGACGCCAGACGATGATCGCGTTCCACGCCAGCCACAACAGGTGCAAGGCAAACATGGCCAGCACCACCAACAAGGCGATCCCAAACAACGTGACCGACACTGCGATCAAAAGCCGGTTGCGGGAGCCGATAATCAAGATGGCGGCGGTCGCCAAGGCCGCCAGCAACCACAGATTGAACAACCAGCCGTTGAGCAGGCGCCGCGGTTCAATGGTGAAACTGATGGCGAAGATGGCGCTGAATAAGATCAGCGGCAACAGCACGACAAACAGATTCGGGAGCATTGAGACACTTCCTCCTAGGAATAAGTTTTTGGTGAGTGTATAATGAGAAAAAAGTTCATGACTTGGAGGCCAGTTATTATCATGACACACGATCCAGTGTTTGGTATCAAAGATCCAAAGCTTGATTATCACAAACGTGTCGGCGTTTACGGGGTGATCCCCGATGCCAGCGGCAAACGGCTCTTGATCTTGGGGGCGCCTAACCACGCGCTATTTTTGCCAGGCGGTGAAGTCGAGCCCGGCGAAAGCGATGAAGAAACGCTCAACCGCGAGCTTTTGGAAGAATTCGGCGTGGCGGTCACAATCGGGGAGAAGCTCGGGACCGCTTCAGAATATTTTTATTCCCACCACCGCAAGACGGCGTATTACCATCCCGCTACGTTTTATGCCTGCAGCAATCTACATCGGGTGGCAGAGCCGCTAGAGGATTTCAACACGCTGATGTTAATGCCGATTCCTGAAGCTACCGCTCAACTCAAGCGCCCAACGCACCGCTGGGGTGTCGCTCAATGGCTCAACCGCAAAGCATGAACCCAAGGATCGTCCATTACGGATGATCCTTTTTGATTGGCGAGGCCGGGTGTGGGCGAAAGTGACGGAAGCAGGTTTCAATCAGTCGTAGTGACGGTGCTCGGTGAAGCTAACTCTCCGCTACGCTCCGAGTGGATCTTCACCTGCGCTCATTCTATGGCGACAAGTCGCCAAGAATGATGCCACCACGTCAGATTGACCTGCTTCCGTCACTTTCGCCCACACCCTGAATTCGATGTATCAGGATAGTTCGGTGTCATGGCCAAACGGGTCAACTCGTTGGTCACCACTAATCCATTTCTACTCTCTTAGAAATTGCCACTTCTGGGGATGACGGACGCTAACGTCAGGGTTTGGGGTGTGGAGGCCCGAGATGGCTCAGGCGCGGCATTGTTGTTAGCGGCTTGCCGCTTACAACAAAGGCGTCGAGGAAGATCCACTCAGGCTTTGCCTGAGTTAGCTTCCGAGCGCCTCGCACCGTTCCAGCCATCTCAAGGGCCGGAACACACCAAACCCGACCTATACCACCATCCAAAAGACATCCCAAAGAGGACTTACGTTGCCGGACAGCGTCAGTATTGGCGTTAGAAGGCGTAGTCGCGGATCGCTTTGGCGGCGCCGTCTTCTGCGTTGGTCGCAGTGAGGACTTTGGCGGCAGCTTTGACTTCGGGGATGGCATTGCCCATGGCGACGCCGGTGCCGGCAACTTGGATCATAGGGAGATCGTTGGCTTGATCGCCGATTGCCATGACTTCATCTAAGCTGTAACCGAGCTTGGCGGCGAGGTCTTTGACCGCGTTGCCTTTTGAAGCCTGTTTATTCAGCGCTTCTAAGAAGAACGGTTCGGAGTTGACGAAATAATAGCGGTCGAAGAAGTCTTGGGGAATCTTGGTTTGGACTTTGGCCAAAAAATCGGGTTCGTCGATGTACATGACCTTGGCGAAGCGCTTGTCTTCGGGAAATTCGTCTGGCTGCCGGTAAGACAATGGCATGTTGACGAGATACGACTCGCGGACGGAATAGCGGGAGATGTCGCGGTCTGGTGTGTACATGCGTGCTTCGTCTTCAGCGTGAGAGTGGACGCCAAGTTTGGTGGCAAGGTTGGTCAGCTCGACAAACTCTTGATAGGTCAGTGAATGTTGTAACAAGACTTCGCCGGTGTCGGCACGTTGCACCATAGCCCCGTTGTAGGTGATGGCGTAGTCGCCTGGTTCTGTCAGGCCCAAAGGTTCGAAGAATGGTTGCAGGCCGGTCAGTGGTCGACCTGAGCATAAAACGATCTTGATGCCGCGAGTCTTGGCTTCCTTGACGGTGGCGATGGTCGTTGGCGTCAAGGCGCTGTTTTCATTCAAAAGGGTGCCATCCATGTCGATGGCGATCAGGCGAATACTCATTGGGAATCCTTTCTTAATGGGTGCTCGAGGCGATCAATGCCCCATTGAGCAAGTAACGTTGAAATTGGGCGTAGGTGGCGGCGAACAGGTCACCGCCGTGTCGCAGCATGATCTTAGGAAAATAGAAGCGTTTGTCGCCGGTCATGCGCCCAGAGATGGCAGCAACCAACGGCGATTGCGTGGAGAGTTCTTCTAAAGAACCGTCAAGCTGCATGATCTCGATTTGGGTCTTGGGGTTGGCGCTTGAGGGATCGTAGGCATCGTATGGCAAATCAAACGAGTCGTTTTCTGCGGTGTAATATTCCGGATCAAAGCCGGCGTCGTTGACGAGCTGTCGTAGTGTCGGTAGCAAGCTGGCGGTTTGATCGGTGAATGTCACCGACTTCAACGGCCGGCGCGACAAGAAGCGGTCGGCGAAATCACGCAAGATCGGGTCTGGATAATCCAACCAATAGGTGAAGTAGGTGTTCAAGACGCCATCATCAAGACGCAGATAATCTTTGAGATCAAACTGGCCTTCAAAAAACGGGATCAAGAGGCGCGGGCTGAAGCTGGTATCGAAGCGACCAGCCTCATATAAGGTTTTGGCCCGGGCCAGCAGGTGAGCGAGAATCACCTCCATCCCGCGGGAAACGGGATGGAAGTAGATCTGCTGATACATCTGGAACCGGCTGACGATATAGTCTTCCACCGCGTGCATGCCGTTGGCGTCAAACGCGATGCCGTCAGCGTAAGGATGCATGACGCGCAAGATCCTGGTCAGATCAAACAACCCGTAGTTGGTGCCGGTGTTGTACGCGTCGCGCAACAGATAATCCATCCGGTCGGCATCGATCTGGCTGGAGATCATCTGCACGACTTGGGGGTTAGGATAGGTGTGGTCGATAACGCTGGCAACTTGCGCCGGGAATGCTGCCGAGACTTCGCGCAAGATACGGTTGACGTTAGTGCTTTCGTCCAACAAAATGCGGCGCGTGATCGCCTCGTGGTCGGTGTTGAAAATGTGCTCGAAGGTGTGCGAATAGGGTCCGTGGCCGATATCGTGGAGTAACGCCGCGCACAAGGCGACCAAGCGCTCGCTGTCATCCCATTGCTCCGGGTAATTGGCGACGAAGTTATCACAGATCTTGCGGGTGATCTCATAAACCCCCAGCGAGTGGGTGAAGCGTGAGTGTTCCGCGCCTTGAAACACTTGCGACGAGACCCCGAGCTGTTTGATCCGGCGCAATCGCTGAAATTCAGGGGTGTTGATCAATTCCAAGGTAATGCGGTGTCTGACGTGAATATAGTTGTGGACGGGATCACGAAAAACTTTTTCACGTGGCAATAAAGTGTTAGGCATGTAGCGCCTCCTGACGTTCTTGCATATCGCTCCTCGCAGTCGCTAGCGCGGGTTCAAATCCGGGCTGTTGCAACGCGGTCGTCAAGGCTAGCGGGTCGACGACACCTTGGCCTTCAAGAACGTGTACCAAGCGGGACTGGAGCAGGCCGACGGTGAGCGGGAGGGCCAACAAGGTGTCGAGGCTATTCATGGATCGCGGATCGACCACAGGATAGTGGAACTTCGGTGCAGTTGTCGCCTTACCGTTGGTGTAAAAGTCTTGCATCAGCCGACCACGCGCGGTTTGATCACCGCAGACGGATAGGTAGGCCATGATGGCGATACCTTGGCTGGTGCGGCGCTGGGCGATGCCGGCGAATTTTTGGCCGTTGATGCTCAAGTCGTAGGTACCCGGGCAGTACGACCGTGTGATTTCCCCGGTCGTCACCGTCACTTCCGGTAGCGACGCGGCGATCAGGTCCGCCATGAGCTGATAGGCCGCGGCGATCGACAGGTCGCTGGCAGGCAGGAAAAGGCTAAAATTCAAGACCTGATCGTCGGTCACGACGCCTAAGCCACCGGAATTACGGATAAAATAGTGCCAGTCACCAAGGGCGGTCAAGCCAGCTTCGAGTTCCGGCATGCGCAAGTCTTGCATGCCTAGGATGACCGTGTGTTCCAGTGTCCAAAAATGGGCGAACACCGGCGGTAATGCGACTGGCCGCCGCAAGAAGGCGTTGGTATACGCAAAACTGTCGAGGTTGTGATCAGGCGTAAAGTGTTGACTGAGCAACCCGATCGGTTGTTCAGCGGTGAAGTCGCGAAGTTGCATGATAAGCCGCCTTTTTCAAAAATTGAGTTGACTCTATTATAATGGATAATGTGCGGGTTGTGTTCAATACGTTATAATAGTGAAGAAACTATATGAGAGGAAGTATCGCCATGGACTTAACGCGTGGAATCCCGGTCAACATTCATTTACAGACCTACGTGACCCAAGAGGGAGAAACCGAGGAACACGTTTTTGATGAATTGGGCAGCTTGGTTGAACTCAACGATACGTTATATATCCGTTATCGGGAGATCAACGAAGAAGAAGGAACAAATTATCCGGTGACGCTCAAGCTGCGCGGAGATGGTGATATCCAGCTGACCCGTGGTGGCAGTGAAGACGATACGCAATTGAAGCTACATTTTGCCAACGAGAAGCGGATCTTGACGCGCTATCGTACCCCTTATGGCATCTTACCCGTCGAAACCGTGACGCCACGTCTGGACGTCCGCTTGACTGAAGAGCCACTGGCTGGTGAGATCTACGTCGAATATGAATTGTTTGCCAACGGCGATCATCTCGGAAATTATCGCATGCGATTGCAATTTGCCGCGTAAGCGGGTATGATGTGGAGTAGACTGTGGAAAGGGCGTGTACCGGTTGAAACTAGACGAAGTATTTGCCGACGCGATTAAATCAGAACTGTCCATGATCGAGGTGGCGCATGCCATTATCGAAGAAAAAGGCGACACCATGGCCTTCGTGGACATCGCTAACGAGATTCAGACGTATCTTGGCAAGAGTGATGAAGAGATTCGTGATCGTTTGCCGCAATTTTATACCGACCTCAACGAAGACGGCTCCTTCATCTCGTTAGGCGACAACGTTTGGGGCCTGCGCGCTTGGTACCCATACGAATCGGTGGACGAAGAAGTGAACCAGCACGACGAAGAAGACGACGCCCCGCGTCGTAAGAAGCGCAAGAAGGTCAACGCCTTCTTGGCAGATGCTGGCGATGACGATGATGTCATCGACTACAACGACGACGATCCGGAAGACGATGATTTTGACGACGCCGACGACGATGATGACGCTGCCGCCGATGATTTCGACGACGCAGCAGACGCTGACGGTGACGACGAAGAAGACGCATTGCCAGACGGCATCGAAGGACAACTCGCTGAATTTGGCGACGACGATGACGACGACGATGACGATGATTCTGATTCGGATGATGACGACAAAGCATAACAACGTAACCGGCCTCGGCCGGTTTTTTTGTGGTTTGCGGACATGCGCACCAAATCACTTGTGAAGCAAGGGTTGACGCCTTGGGGGATTTTCGTTATTATACTGCTTGGGCGCTTTACTATTCATAGTGAAGCATAACGGTTACAAGCTCCCTGTCGTACGATGGGGAGCTTGTTTTTGTTTTTAGCGCGTGAGCCGCCGTCGTTGTAAGCGTGAGGGAGTATCGTTGGCAGCAGCGGGGAGCACGTTTCCCGTCAATCAAAACAAAAGGAGTTATCACATGACCAAGTATATTTTTGTTACCGGTGGCGTTGTGTCTTCGCTTGGCAAAGGGATCGTGGCAGCCAGTCTTGGCCGACTGTTGAAGAACCGCGGCTTGAAGGTAACGATCCAAAAATTCGATCCGTACATCAACGTCGATCCAGGAACGATGAACCCTTATCAACACGGGGAAGTTTTTGTTACCGACGATGGTGCGGAAACGGATTTGGATCTTGGCCACTACGAACGCTTCATCGACATTAACTTGAACAAGTATAGTAATGTCACCACTGGGAAGATCTACTCTGAAGTTTTGGACAAGGAACGTAAAGGCGAATATCTTGGGGCGACCGTACAGGTTATCCCACACATCACCAACATGCTCAAAGAAAAGATCATGCGGGCAGCCAAGACAACGGATTCCGATGTGATCATCACCGAAATCGGTGGGACCGTTGGGGATATCGAATCACAACCATTCTTGGAAGCCATTCGTCAGATGAAAAATGACGTCGGTGCGGAAAACACGTACTACATTCATGCCACCTTGGTGCCGTACTTGCGAGCAGCCGGTGAAATGAAGACCAAGCCGACGCAACACTCCGTTAAGGAACTGCGTAACATCGGGATCCAGCCAAACATGTTGATCTTGCGGACGGAAAAGCCGGTCACGGAATCCATGAAACAAAAGATCGCGCTGTTCACGGACGTTAAGGAAAACGAGATCATTGAATCTCGCGACGCGAAGAGCCTGTATTCCATTCCGTTAGCAATGCAAGCCCAAGGCATGGATCAACGGGTCCTCGATCATTTTGGGATCGACGTGCCGGCCGCTGACATGACCGAATGGAGCGCGTTGCTGCATAAGGTCCAAAACCTCGATCATAAGGTGAAGATCGCGCTGGTCGGGAAATACGTTGCGCTCAAGGATGCGTACATCTCGGTTTCCGAGGCGTTGAAGCATGCTGGTTACTACTGGGATTCCGACGTTGAGATCGCGACCTTCCAAGCTGAAGATGTTTCCGACGATAACGTTGACGAATTGCTCGGGGATGCAGATGGTATCTTGGTACCAGGCGGTTTCGGTGATCGTGGCCTTGAAGGCAAGATCGCGGCGATCCGCTATGCGCGTGAACACAACGTCCCATTCTTGGGGATCTGCTTAGGGATGCAAATGGCTTCGATCGAATTTGCTCGCAATGTGCTTGGCATCAAGGATGCTGCCAGTGCGGAAGTCGAACCAGACGCCAAAAACCCTGTGATCTGGCTGATGCCAGACCAAGTCGACGTCGAAAACCTTGGTGGCACCTTGCGTCTTGGCCTGTATCCTTGCGAACTCAAGGAAGGTTCTGTGGCAGCCAAGGCATACGATGGCGCTAAAGAGATTCAAAAGCGTCACCGCCATCGTTATGAATTCAACACCAAGTATCGCCAAGCGATGGAAGATGCCGGTATGGTCTTCTCAGGGGTATCTCCTGACAACCGTTTGATGGAAGTCATCGAGCTCCCGAAGAACAAGTTCTTCGTTGCGGCGCAATACCATCCCGAATTCCAATCTCGGCCAAACAAGCCAGAAGGACTCTTCAAGTCCTTCATCCAAGCTGCAGGGGATTTCAAGTAATCGCTGAGCTCAACGGTTTGATATGATAGACATACGCCAGTGCGCAGAATAGTTGCGTGCTGGCGTATTCTGTTGTTGGCGCAGAGAATACCGGCTAAGTTGCAAACGATAAAGGTGAGGTAATCGGTTACCTTGATTTGTGTCTGGTTAGTTCCTGCTGAGGTTTTTTTAAGATAACGCTTCAAGCGCGGGATTCGTTGGATTCGAGCTTGTTTTTTGTTCATAACTTCATTAGAATTAAACGATGAATGTGTTTCTTATAACGGCGCTTGTGTCGTTAGCCTACCAGTGAACGAATGCGCGTGTTCGGCGCGCCAATGAAGCGTAATGGTGGTCAGCTTCAGCCAAGCATACAGTGAACGTGTTAGTGAGGAATAACGACATGAAGAAAATGCTGATTCACGGGGGCAAGAAGCTCTCGGGTTCGGTTGTCATTGGCGGTGCAAAAAATAGTACGGTGGCCTTGATCCCAGCGGCTATTTTATCGCGGACACCAGTCACTTTAGATTCGGTACCGCAAATTCAGGATGTCTATAATTTAATGGATATTCTCGAAGCCATGAACGTGCATTCAACCTTCGAAGATTGCGTGTTGAAAATCGATCCGACGCATATTAAAGACGTGCCGTTACCTGATGGCAAAATCAAGTCTTTGCGCGCCTCATATTATTTTATGGGGGCGCTACTAGGGCGTTTTGGCAAGGCCATTGTGGCATTGCCTGGTGGTGATGATATTGGGCCACGTCCGATCGACCAGCATATCAAAGGCTTTGAAGCGTTGGGTGCGACCGTGTCGAATGAACACGGAGCGATCGCTGTACGGGCCCCTAAAGAAGGTTTGCATGGGGCACGGATCTTTTTAGATATGGTTTCCGTTGGCGCGACGATCAACATTATTTTGGCTGCGGTGACTGCCAAAGGGCAGACCGTGTTGGAAAACGCGGCTAAAGAGCCCGAAATCATTGACTTGGCAACGTATTTAAATAACATGGGGGCGACGATTCGTGGCGCCGGTACCGACGTTATCCGTATTGAAGGCACGCCCGAGTTGCGCGCACATAACGCGCACACAATCATTCCTGATCGTATTGAGGCAGGGACTTACTTGGCGATGGCGGCGGCAGTTGGTGATGGCGTCAACGTCAAGAACATCATCTCGGAACACTTGGATTCTTTCCTCGCCAAACTCGAAGAGATGGGCGTGGTGATGGATGTTGGCGAAGACAGCATCTTTGTATACCCGTCCGGTGACTTACGGATGGTCCAAATTAAGACGATGCCATATCCGGGCTTTGCGACTGACCTTCAGCAACCGATCACACCGCTTTTACTCAAGGCCAAAGGCGAAGGCATCATCGTTGATACGATCTACCCTAAGCGAGTGCGGCACGTTCCGGAACTGATCCGGATGGGGGCTGACATCACCGTTGAAAACGATGTGATTATTTTGCATCATGCGGATCAGTTGCAAGGTACCGAGGTCGCTGCCGGAGAAATCCGCGGCGGGGCTTGTTTAATGATCGCCGGCTTGATGGCGGAAGGCACCACGACAATCACGCAAGTTGAACATATCCTCCGCGGTTATGATCGTGTCGTCAAGAAGTTGCATGGGCTGGGTGCTGACGTCGAGATTGTCGAAGACACTGAAGTTGCAAGCATGGGCTAGGCGTGATATAATTTTGCGGTTGAGCATCGACAAATATCTCTCTAGGTCAGGCAATGGCTTAGGGCAAAGGAGAAAAACATTATGAAGCAAGGTATCCATCCAGATTATCACGAAGTTGTTTTCATGGACTCTTCGACCGGGTTCAAGTTCTTGTCCCGTTCTACCAAGGGTTCCAGCGAAACCGTTGAATGGGAAGACGGCAAAACCTACCCATTAGTTCGTGTCGAAGTAACTTCCGATTCCCATCCGTTCTACACCGGGAAGCAGAAGTTCAACAAGGCTGACGGCCGTGTTGATCGCTTCAACAAGAAGTACGGTCTTACCAACAAGTAAACACCAATGCAAAACCAAAGGACGCTTGAAATTCATGGTGAATTTCAGGCGTCCTTTTGTATTCAGCGTTGCTAAACCCAGCCGTTTTAGGACTGATTAATTGGGTGTCAAATAAATGGCGACCTGAAACGTGAATAATATTGTTAACCTGTAGGTGCATCGACACTAGTGACTGAACGCGCCCACCACATGTTGAATTTGTTGGTCGTGTCGAGGTTATTAGGTACAGTGCGTGACTCGCAGTTTATGATGCTTTGGAGAGAAGCTTTGTTCCTGAACGGTTTACAGTGGCTTACTCATATAAGACGAACTTGACTAATAAAACGCAAATCTATAGTCAGTAGGTGTTGGCGTATATTGCTATCACCAGTTGAGGGACAGAAGAATTGTTTCGAATTGAAACTGGACGCGCAAAATTTGAGAATATTGTCTGCTTCGTTTAATTTTGAAATCTTTATAGATAGCACTTTCGAGAGCATACTGGCTATTATGTATGTAAGCGAATACAGGAGGCGCAGTAAAATGGCAAAAGTAGCATTAGTTACAGGAAGTTCACAAGGTATTGGCAAACAGATTGCATTGGACTTGGCGCAGGCTGGGTATGATATGGTGCTCACTGGGCTTGAGTCTGATGAATTAAAAGAAGTTGAACAAGCAGTCACATCAATGGGACGCAGTTGTTACGCCAAGGCTGGCGATATTACAGACCCAGATTTTACGCAAAACTTGGTTGATGAATCCGTGGCAAAATTTGGTCATATCGATGCATTGGTTAACAACGCAGGGATGATGAAGCGAACCAAGACTTTGGAGACCCCACTTGAAGATTGGGCAATGGTCATCAAAGTCAATCTCACAGGGGCATTTATCGTTTCGCAAACGGTTTTGCGGGTAATGGTTAAGCAACAAAACGGGGCAATTGTGAACATCACTTCCGCTAATGGTGTGACGCCACATCCAAATGCTGCAGCAAGTTATGGCGCTAGTAAAGCCGGACTAAACTACCTGACCAAACATTTTGCTTTGGAATTTGCGGCGGATCACATTCGTGTCAATGCAGTCCAGTGTGGTCCCATCGCGACCGAAATGACTAATCAATGGTCACAAGACTATCGCGATAAAATGTATAACAAGGTACCTTTACATCGCTTAGGTGAGCCTAAAGAAGTCGCAGCTGCCGTCGAATTTATGCTGTCTGATCGTGCTGGATGGTTTACTGGATCTATCGTTAATCTGAGCGGTGGGAAGCTGATGCAATAGTTTCTTTGCGCTCAAGTGGTGTTGGCAAAGATACAGCAATAAGCATTGTTTTAAAAATTTACGCTAAATCTTCATACAAATAGCCTTTCATCACGATAATGATACTGGATTGTGATGGAAGGCTATTTTTATTTTAAGAGACGTAGTTATCATTGCCTGAAGATTCGTTTAGTTAAAATAATCCTTAACGTGTTCATATTAACATGTTAAGGATTATTTCATTTCAAAACGGCCGACACGGGAATCTTAACGACAACCTTTTTTACTTGACTGATGGTCGTCGTTTTTAGACACGCTTCGTGCGCATCTTGTGGAAATAGCAGGACGCAGTCGCCAGGAGTAAGAATCAGAGTTGATGCTGCTTGAACGGCTGGTTTGGCATAATAGTATGCATCTTTTATTAATATTGCGTCTGTCTTTACAGTAAGCGTGGTTGCCGGTAGTACACGGATACACTCTGATCCAGAAACAATGAACTGGCAGTCAATATAGCGTCGATGGCTCTCCCATCGACCATTGGCCTCAGATTTTGTGACATATTCTTGGATGTTTGCAAAGATGTCAATATTAGTATCGATATTATATCGCCCAACTTTTAGGTTGGACAACGGCTGTGTTCGTAGAAAAGATAGTGCTTTGCGTAAGGCGTAGTTTTGTCCCATTAATGTTGCTATTGCAGAATCAAGATTAGTAACTATCATAATGGTTCCTCCTCAAATATACATTCAGGATAGACCGTATTGATGGGGAGTTACTACTTGATCTTGTTGCAATCTGTAACGCATGATTAATCGTGTTTCAAATATCGCCAAAGAGTCGCCCTGCTAATCCCAAGTTGTTCCGCCGTCAGTGCGCGTTTACCGTTATTATGGTCTAGAGCATCAACGACAGCATTATGAATGATTGTATTTAACGGCTGTACTTGAGTGATTGTAGAGTCTTTATGTGCGACTGAATGAACTTGTAGTTGCATCTGAGCATCAGCCTGAGAGAATGCAAAGCGAATTGCTTGGGGTTTGAGTTGAGCACCATCGGTAGCTGTTAATGCTTGGTTAACGAGCCGATAAAATTGGGAAAAGTTTCCAGGCCAGGGTGCTTGAAGTAGACTGTCAAGGGCCATATCAGCAATATCGATGATATTTGAGCCTTGTTTGCGGTTGTATTCGTTAATGATTGATGTGAGCACTGCCGAGAGATGTTCTCCTGTGACCTGTCTAAGTGGGGGTAAGATAAGCGTCCGAGCATGATGCATCAGTTGCCTCTGACAAGTTGTCAGTCCATCAGTGGCTGCTTGAGTCAATGTGAATACAACCAGGTTTCGATCAAATAGTCGAGTTTGCGTGACAAAATCAAATAATGTCTGCTGATCGACTGCGCTGGCAAAGTTGTAGTCTTTGATTACAATCATCTGACCCGAGTCATAAAGTGCAGAACCGTCATCTGATAAGAGCGTCCTTAAGGTACTATGGTCTGAAGAATCGATGAAGATGGGTTGCCTATCAGTGTACAGGGAAGTGCGATGTAATAACGATACTACGTACATCTTACCGGTTCCGTTCTCGCCAATCAGCATCACCGGCTGATGACTCTTACTCAAGTTTTTCAATGTTGTAAAGAAGCTCTCATCTTGAATTGTTCGAAAATATTGTTCAAAGGCGTTTCCGATACCTGGTGTATCGATGTCCATCAGCAATTTCTCTGCTGTTGGTCGGATGAAATGATGTAACGTCAATGCTATGTACCCATCAGATGGGGTACATACATCGAGTTCGTAGTGGTTGCCTTGATACTCAATGAATCGGTTTTTTCGCCGCCAGGTACTGAACATCGTTTGTGCGAGTGATTTATCTTGACTTGGCAGCCCGGTGGAAAATATCTGTCGATAGTCAGCGTTAATTAAAACAACATCTTTTTTTTGTAGTGATAAATACTGTTTCAATGTATTGATCAAACTTAGATTGTGCTCTTGTGACTCTAATAACATCAGGCCATGTGTTAGAGCTTGGCTGACGCTTTCTCGGCTGGACGTAATCAGCAGAGTGTTAAAATGGGATTCTTTTGCCCGCGGTTCAATACCGGCGTCACAGATGATTGTATTTATATCAAGGGTATGTAACTGTGCGAATAGGGGAGGGAGGTCAGTCGGTTTCTCAACCGAATATAGTGGCAAGCGAGCACGATCACCATTGATTAACTGACGGGTATTCTCGCTAATATTAGCATACGCCACTAATGCTGCATGATTGAGATGTTGGGTCGACTGGATTACGTTGAGCAAATCGTATTGCGAAAGACCAATGTCAATGATTGGAGCTGTAGATCTACTACGGATCATTGCGGCGGTCCCGCCACGAGAAATAATTAAGTCCCAAGGATGCATGTCCAGCTTTGCTTGCAGGATTGCTGCATCATCGTGGAGGTCATAACGTAAGAACGTAAAATTATAGAGTGCACCAGTTTCTGAATACGGATGACACAAGCTCTGCATCAAGTTATTGAGTCCCTCATAAGGTGAAACGCAAAGAATCTCAAAGGTCATATTAAGCGCCTCGTTTCAAAATTGAACATAAACAACCTGCCTCTGGAAATGTAATCGCTTTTTTTTGTATTTGATTCAATTTTAAACGCTTTCGTAATCTCAGTCAATTCGAGATATCGCTATCATTAAACTCGTAAGGTGATTGATGGCAGTCTCCTAGGTATCTGCAATAATCATCTTATCTAAAAAGCTTCGGTTTTTTAGCTGGTGAGGAGGTAGGTGACGATACTTTGAAGAAATACTTAATCATTGCTGATGATTTTACCGGTGCCAATGATACCGGTGTACAGCTTGCAGATGTTGGATTAGACGTCAACGTTCGCTTCGTACCAGATTCCAATAGTCCTGAAGCGATGGTAATTGATACGGAAACGCGTAATGCATCTGGTCAGGAAGCACAAGCATCTCTGCAAAAGCTTGCCGCGCAGATTCCACTTTCACAATATCAATTTGTAGTCAAGAAAGTTGATTCAACACTTCGTGGCAATATTGCCGTCGAAATTCGGGCGTTAGCAGAAATAATGGAACCTGACGTGATTGTATTTGCTCCTGGACTGCCTGATGCAAGACGTGAAATTCGCAATGGCGAACTATTCGTTGATAATGTGCCTGGTAGCAAGACTGATTTTGCAAAGGATCCGTTGAAGCCAATCGTTACTGATGACATTCGTGAATTGATGCAGCAGGCTTTTCCAGATCAAACAATCCATCTTCACACGGTCAATCAGATCCGAAAATCTGATTTTACTCTTGGAGTTAATCATCGTTATTGCGTTTTTGATACGAAAACCAATGACGACTTGGAGCGTATCGTGGACGCTGCAACTTCGACCGGGAAGCGCATATTATGGGTTGGCTCCGCAGGCCTGATGAGAGCAATGTTGGCAACGCAATATACGATTAAACCAGCATTAGCGCTGATTGGAAGTGTCAGCGCTGTTACCCGCAAACAACTACACATCGCCGAAGAGAACGGAATAAAACTAATCAACATTCCAATCTATCAGGCGTATATCCAGGGCACCTATAAAACATATGTCGATCAAGCGATGCAAGCTTTGCGTCAAGGCAAAGACGTGGTATTGATGTCATCTGCTTCTTATCAACGTAGTGAAGTGGCAAATACGCTCTCGATTTTAAAAGCAAATGGAGTTCCGGCAAATCAAGCTAATGGCGTCATTCAAAATGTATTATCGGGGATTTGTCGGCAAGTGTTGTTACACGTTGCAACTGCTGGCGTTTTCATCTCTGGCGGGGAAACAGCGAAAGGCTTATTGAACATTAGTAAAGCTGTTGGTGCAAGAGTGCTTTATGAAATTGCACCAGGGATCCCGATGATGGATGTCGTTGGGGGGGAGTTTGACGGCTTACCGATGATTACAAAGGCAGGGGCTTTCGGTGAAGATCGTCTGATATTATACGCGTTCAAAAAATTAAAATGTCGTAAACAGAGCATTTCTTGATATTTGGAGGCGACAACTATGCATTTGTTAAGCACAGGAGATACAGTGATCATCATGGGGATGATTGTTGTGTACATTCTGATTACTGGCTATCTCAGTATTCGCTGGGGTGGTAAGACTAATGATGATTTCATGCGTGCGGGCAACAAGATTCCAACAGTTGTTTTAGGGATCTTGCTAATGTCTGAATACATTGGTGCTCAGTCGACAGTCGGCAGTGCTCAATCAGCATTTAGTAGTGGCATAGCTGCTGCGTGGGCAATTTTCGCGGCAGTTATCGGGTTCGTTTTATATGGATTGTTCTTCGTTAAGCGTCTATATGGTAGTGGTGGGTTCACGATTTCCAGTGCAATTGAGAAACAATATGGGAAGTCTACTAAGATTATTGTGTCGATAATCATGATTTACGCGCTGTTCCTAGTAAACGTCGGGAATTACTTGAGTGGTGCCGGCGTATTGGTACAAATTCTTGGCATTAAGTTGCCCGTTGCCATGATACTTGTTGGTATCGTCAGCACAATCTATTTCTCTTTCGGAGGGATGAAGAGTGTTGCTTACGTCAGTGTCATCCATACTTTCTTTAAATACATGGGAATATTGGTGACTTTAGCTGTAGCCTTAGTCATGACTCATGGCTTGAGTCCGATGATCACAAAAATGCCACATTTCTACTTTACCCTGAGTGGACATGTCGGTTGGTCGACAATTATTGGCTGGATACTGACAACAATCGGTGCGGTTTTCTCCACTCAGTTCTTGGTTCAAGCAATTTCATCTGCAAAGAGTGCTAAGTCTGCTCAGCATGCTTCTTTCCTAGCTGCAGGACTGTTTATTCCATTGGCAATCGCAATCGGGCTGATTGGAGTTGCTGCAAAATTCATGTTTCCAAAGCTGAACAGCCTCTATGCCTTGCCTGTATTTTTGACCCATATGAATGTATGGGTAGCAGGATTCGTCGCCACCGCTTTAGTCGCATCTGTTTTTGTTAGTGTTTCTGCAACTGCTTTAGGATTAGTTGCGCTGGTGGTGGATGACTTCTACGTTCCGATGCGCCATCCTGAACCAAAGCAACAGTTGCGGATGACCCGTATCTTATCCGTTATCATTGGATTTCTTCCGTTAGTCTTTGCTTTTGCCGCTCCACAGATCCTTTCCATTTCCTTCTTTAGTAAAGCAATGCGCATGTCCATCACTGTAGTTGCCTTAGCTGGTTTTTATCTTCCTTACTTTGGCACTACCAAGAGTGCTAACATTGCTTTGGTCGGGACCACGGTTTGGGCAACTGTCTGGTTCTTATTAGGAAATCCGTTCGGAATCGACAACATCTATATCTCAATCTTTGCACCGATGCTATTTATGGCACTGTGTGCCCTTTGGGATAGAATATTCAAGAGTAACAAACCGAAACCAGAAATCGTCAGCGAGCCCAATGAAGGGAGCAAATAATCATGGCTTTACAAGATAGTTTAACGAGCACCTTTCCGACTGTGATGACATTACCAAAATCTGGCATTCAAAGTCATGCTTCTAACTTGCTGATGCGTCCAAATGGTGATGTATTGTGTACCTGGTTCTCTGGCACTCAAGAAGGAATGGGGGATATCAGTGTTTACATGTCCCGCTTATCTGAAGGAGAGTGGTCTGCACCTGTAAAAATGTCGAATAACCCTGGTCGTTCTGATCAGAATCCGATGTTCTTTGATGCTCCAAACGGTGATTTGTGGTTGCTCTTTACTACACAGGATGGTGGCAATCAAGATACCGCAGTCATCAAATATCGGGTTTCAAGGGATGATGGTCATATTTGGGGAAAAGAGGCGCCGCTATTTGATTCACCCGATATGGTCGGCTTGTTTATTCGACAAGAAATGTTGGTCACAGATGCTGGTGAGTGGGTTTTACCAATTTTTCATTGCGTCATCAAGGATGATGGCAAGCCTTGGGACGGTAGTTACGACTACAGTGCGGTGCTTGTCACTAATGATGACGGTAAAAGTTGGCAAGAGTTTGTCGTACCCGACAGTCTTGGGTGTGTGCATATGAATATTGCAAAACTGCATGATGGTGGTTATGTTGCCTTTTATCGGAGTCGCTGGGCAGACAATATCTATCGTAGTGTCTCCAAGGATGCAAAGCATTGGAGTAAACCACAAAAAACGAGTTTGCCAAACAATAATTCTTCAATTCAATTCACAGTTCTTGAAGATGGAAACATTGCTATTGCTTTCAATAATGCTAGTGCTAAGGATGCAACTGTGCGTCGAACTTCCTTATATAGTGATGGGCTAGAGGCCAAGGATGCTGAAGATGCTACAGAAGGTCCACGCGCATTTTGGGGGGCACCACGCGCACCGATGACTATTGCACTGTCAGAAGATGGTGGGCTGACATGGCCTTTCCAACGTGATGTGGCAGTTGGAGATGGATTTGCATTAACGAACGACTCGAAAAATAAGAAAAATCGTGAATTTTCTTATCCGTCAATCAAGCAAGCCAACAACGGATTATTAACACTCACGTTCACATATTTCAGACAAGCAATTGCATATTTGCAATTCAGCGAAAACTGGGTTATGGAGGGAAAACAATAATATGACAGAAGCATTTCTAAAGATGCCACGTAGCGTTTACGCAGGTGAAGGACTGACTGCCCATCTTGGCGAACTACTGGCCAGCCAAACTAACAAAAGTGTCTTATTGTTCACAGACAAAGGGATCGAAAAAAATCATCTGACTGAACCTATCGTGCAATACTTAGATGAACAAAAGATTCCTTATCAGGTTGAAGACGAGATTAAGCCGGAGCCAAGCTATGTACAAGTCGATGAGCTGTTGCAAAAGGTGAGTCAGTTCAACTTCGGTACGATTATTGCTATCGGCGGTGGGAGCGTCATGGATGCTGCTAAACTGATTTCGTTGTTACGTGGTGCGAATTACACAATCAAAGATTTATTAGATAATGCCAATATTGCGAAAAAGCAATGCGCAACAGTGATGATTCCCACTACTGCTGGGACTGGGTCTGAGGCGACCATCAATGCTATCGTGACAATTCCAGAAAAGCAAGTGAAGTTCGGGATTGTATCTGAAGCTATGTTGCCAGACCTCGTGTTATTGGATGTTAACAATGTCAAGAAGTTACCAAAATCTATTTTGGCAGCATCAGCTGTCGACGCATTGAGTCACTGTGTAGAATGTTACACTGCTAAGAATGCAACGGCATTTAGTGATGATATCGCGGCAATTGGTGCTCGGTATATCTTTAAAAACCTAATTCCCGCATATGCTGATCCGACAAATGTAAAAGCGCGCGAAGCACTGCTCATGGGGGCTTTTTACGGTGGGGTAGCCATCACGGCCTCTGGGACAACAGCAGTACATGCGTTGTCCTATCCGCTTGGTGGCAAATTCCATATCGCCCATGGAGTCTCGAATGCGATTTTGTTTAAGTCGGTCATGGAATTCAATAAGGATGCTATCGTTGATCGCTTAGCAGCATTAGCTGATTTTGTTTTTGCTGACAATGACCGACAAACCGCTGATGCTAAAGCTGATTTCATGATTTCTAAGATTACTGACATCGTGGCTTCCGTAGAGATTCCAACCAGCTTGGCGCAATACGGTGTCACTGGCGATGATCTTGATTTCTTGACGGACTCCGCACTGGCACAGACCCGGTTACTAGCGCATAATCGTAAGCCGCTTTCGCGGATTGACGTTGAAAGTATTTATCGTACCGTTCTTGGATAACTGACAGAAAGAAGCTTAAATATGACCAAAGAAATCGCACATGGTATTATTGCCGCGATGGTGACACCGTTGGATGAAAGTGGCAAGCTTAATTTGAAAGAACTTCGTAATCAAGTAGATCGGCAGGTGGCTGCCGGCGTCGATGGAATCTTTACGTTAGGGACCAATGGTGAAGGCTATATCTTGAGCCACGAAGAGAAACTCCAAGTCTTGAAGACTGTAGTGGATCAAGCAGCACACCGCGTGATTGTCTATGGTGGCACTGGATGCGTCTCGACTGAAGAAACTATCCAACTGTCCTTAGAAGCGCAAGAGATTGGGGTCGACGCTTTATCGATTGTTACACCATCATTTGCTCAGGCTTCTCAAGAAGAGCTTTACCGCCACTATAAAGCAATCAATGACGCTGTTGAATTACCGATTTTGTTGTACAACATTCCTGCGCGTACAGGGAATGCACTGGCGCCGCAAACTGTTGCTCGATTAGCAGACCTACCACATATTGCTGGGGCAAAGGATTCTAGTGGTGACTTTGATAATATTTTACAATACATTGAACTGACCAAGGACAAGAAATTCTCTGTAATTTCAGGCAACGACGCTTTGATTTTGTGGACTTTGCAAGCAGGCGGGACTGGCGGTATCACTGCTGTAGCCAATGTTTTACCAACCGTCATGGTTTCAATTTACACGAAATGGGTTGCCGGCGACTTTGCGGGTGCAAAAGCGGCACAGGATTCGATTCGGCCGTTGCGCAATTGCTTCAAACTGGGGAACCCAAACACCATTATCAAACGCAGCACCAACATTATCGGTTATCCAGTTGGGTCAACTCGTGCACCATTCAACTATCTCTCAGAAGAAGCTGAGGCGGCGTTGGTCAAAACGTTGCATAAATTTTACTCAGAATATTTTGTAAAGTAGGAAGCGAAAAAAATGGAAAAGCCAATTGTTGCAATCACGATGGGCGATCCGGCAAGCATCGGCCCCGAGATTTCGTTGAAAGTATTTCAGAACCCGAAATTGTTTGAACGTTGCCGTCCCTTGCTCGTTGGTGATGCGTCAGTCTTAAATAAAGTCATGGAAGTGTTGCCTGATCGAAAGATCAAGTTACACATCATCAATTCGGTATCTGAAGCCCTGTTTAGACCTGGTACCATGGATGTGTTAGATATGGGGCTGGTTGATGTTAACCAATTGAAATTCGGTGTCGTCAGCAAGATGGCTGGGAATGCTGCATTTGCCTACGTAAAAAAAGTGATCGATCTAGCGATGGATAAGCAAGTTGATGCAACAGTTACCAATGCACTGAATAAAGAAGCGATGAATCTAGCTGGCCATCATTTTGCTGGTCACACCGAGATATATGCACACTATACGCATACGAAGAATTATACAATGATGTTAGCACACGGTAATGTCCGTGTAGTTCATAACTCGACGCATGTTTCATTGCGTGAAGCGTGTGATTTGGTGAAAAAGCCTCGTGTTGCTGAAGTCATTCGTATTGCTAATGATGCTTGTAAACGTTTAGGAATTGCAGAACCCAAAATAGGGGTTGCTGGCTTGAATCCGCATAGTAGTGAAAATGGTCTGTTTGGTTCGGAAGAAGCCGAGGAAATCATCCCAGCCATCAACCAGACCAAGGCTGAGGGTATCAACGTGGAAGGTCCGGTCCCGCCGGATACGATTTTTCCTAAAGCCGTTGGTGGTTGGTATGATATTGTTGTTGCAATGTACCATGACCAAGGCCATATTCCATTGAAACTTTTAGGCTTTAAGTACGACGAAGTCAAACAACGTTGGAATAGTGTTGCTGGTGTTAATATCACCCTCGGGCTACCAATCGTTCGTACGTCTGTGGATCATGGTACAGCGTTCGACCAGTCACTCAAAGGAACTGCTAATGAAATTAGCCTAGAGAATGCAATCGATTATGCAATCAAGTTAGCCAAAGATTAGTTGATAGGTTTCTAATTGTTATCGTAAATCATGCTCAATATTATTACTCATGAGACACTGTACGCAAATAATGATTTTTGATCTAGAGATATCACTATTACAAAACATTTGTAAGAAAAAAGTAAGACGCGTTTTGGACTTGAAGTGTCCTACAATCATTAGACAAGAAGTCTAATGATTGTGGGGCTTTTCTTATGACCAAAGAATACTCTCAAGCTTTCAAGATTTCAGTGGTAGAGTATGTGCATACACATCAAGTTAGCCGGGCGCTTACTGCAGCTCACTTTGGTATCTCTCCCAGCCAGGTCAACGCTTGGGATCGGATTGTGAGAGATCAAGGGATAGCTGGGTTACGCCCAAAACATAAAGGTAGGCAATCAGTCATGGGTAAGCACAAAAAAATCAAACCGATCAAGCGGCTTGAACCAACGCAAGAGGAGAAGTACAAACAAGAGATCTTGGAGCTCAAAAGTAAGCTACACGAGGCTGAGATGGACCGTGATATTTTAAAAGTGCTCGCGACCCTGACGAAGAATTCGCCGAAACATTCTCCACGAAAGTGAAGGCAAGTATCATTACTTCGTTAAGGCCGCAATACAATCTCAAGGCGCTACTTAAAGCGCTCAATTTGCCGCGGGCAACTTACTATGACCGTATCTAAATTGTCTAACTTTTCTATTGCACTTCAAATTCTGGACGCCTTTTTTGTATCGGGAGAAACCGAAATGAATCTCTAGTTGTTATTATTTATTTGTCAAATACGATGAACCAATTTCATATGTTTCCGATACTTGTGAATATATATACCGAAAACACGGCAAAAATGATGCCATATACCAATTCGAAAACATTTGAAAAAACCGCTTGCATTTAGCTTGTGCACGTGTTATTTTAATAACGAATTCATCGTGTCTCCTTGAAGCGGCACTGCAGGGTCGCTTGCTTCCTTGGAGGCATACTGGATCGGGTTCGCCGGCCTTGGCCGGGATCCTACTACCCAGAGCGCACGCGCCATGAAGCTGTGTGACCATACCACGGCAAGGACAGGGTAATCGAACCGTACCACCAATATAAGATGAATAAAAACAACGAAGAGCTAGGCAAGGATTGGCCTGCCGAGACGCGTTTTGACACCTCAAAACGCGTCTTTGTCGTGCCTAAGATCCGAGTAACGATGGCGGCGTTTTGGAAAACGGTTGCAGAACGATTCTTGCTCAGCTAGAATTTATCCTAAGGCGATACGAAACAAAGGGGGACGATTGTTTGGTTGAGACACATGGATTTGGTCAGGTGCATGGCATTCCCGTCACGGCTTATACGATAGCGAATCGTAACGGCGTGCGCTTAACTTGTTTAGATTATGGCGCAACTTGGTTAAAGCTGGAGGTACCGGTGGCGGGTAAACCTCAGAACCTGTTACTGGCATCGCCAGATATCAGTGGTTATGTTGATTCGCCAACCAATCACGGCAAGACGATCGGGCGGGTTGCCGGTCGGATCGGTGCGGATCAATATCCGGTGGCGCTACCGCACAATGAAGGAAGCACGACCATTCACGGTGGGCCTCACGGGTTTAGTACGCTGATGTGGCAAGCTCAGGTCGAAACCAATCAGTTGGTATTTTCGCGCCATATTACCAGCGTTGAAGACGGGTTCCCAGGCGATATTGATGTGACGGTGACTTATACGCTAACAGACACCGACGATGTTGTGATCAGTTATGACGCCACCAGCGATCGGCCGACACTATTCAATCCCACCAATCACGCCTATTGGAACCTGAACGCAGGTGATGACACCATTGAAAACCATCAGCTGACCTTGAGAAGCCGACAGCGGTTTGCCGTTCAAGCTGATAAAGTGCCTACGGGAGAATTGTTAGCTAACGTGAATACTGGGTTTGATTTCTCTCGCCCAACCATTCTTGGTGAAGCACTCGCAAGGATGCAGAAGACCAAAGAAAAAGGGTACGACGATATTTTTTTGGTTGCGCGACACGATCCGGCTGACCCAGTTGCGCAGTTGACCCAAGGCCGCGTCGGGGTGACGATGTATTCGAAGCGGAACGCGCTGGTGGTGTTCACCGCCAATCAGTTCGACGCGACGTTAGATTTCGGTGCGAAGACGTCGCGGCCATATATTGGGATTGCGATGGAAGCACAGACTGCCCCCAGCGCGGTGGCGGATTCGCGTTATGGCGATATCACTTTGCGACCGGGACAACCTAGGCATGAAGAGATTCGTTACCATTTTAATTATTGACTGCCACGGGGTCTGTTGCTTTGCGACGCGCACAGCTCAGAAAAAGGCGCGCGCATTGAGTGAACGTGAGTGACGTCTTGCGCGCTTTGGAAAATAATTGTGCAAGCGATTACATTATCTGATATTCTTTGCTTTGTGAGTAAGTGAGCACCTAACACAAAAGGAGTGATGATAATGACGATGACGCCAGTCGAGGCCATTCAGGCGGGTAAAGCGACGCTTGGCATCGAGCTTGGTTCGACAAACATTAAGGCTGTGCTGATTGGGCGTGACTTCAACACCTTGGCCAGCGGTAGTTTTAGGTGGGAGAATCAGTTTGTCGAAGGTAATTGGACTTATGATTTGAACCAGGCGTGGGTGGGGATTCAAGCGAGCTACACCGCGTTGCGTGAGCAGGTACAAGAACGATACGGGGTCGCGATCAGACAAGTCGGTGCGATTGGGATCAGTGGGATGATGCACGGCTACTTGGCTTTTGACCGCGCGGGGAAGCAGCTTGTCCCCTTCCGGACTTGGCGCAATAATACGACTGCGCAAGCGGCGGCCGAGTTGACAACCGCTTTAGCATTTAATATTCCTGAGCGTTGGAGTGTTGCACATTTTTACCAGGCGATCTTAAACCAAGAGGCGCATGTCAGTGACGTCGATTTTCTCACGACACTTGCAGGTTATGTGCACTGGCAATTGTCCGGCCAAAAGGTTTTGGGAATCGGGGATGCGTCGGGGATGTTTCCAATCGATTCGCAAACGCGGAATTTTGACGCAGCGCGGTTGGCGACATTCGATCGCCTCTTGCAGCAGCACGGGTTAAATCAAAAACTAGCGGCACTTTTACCCCAACCATTGGTAGCTGGGGTGGTTGCAGGACATCTGAGTGAAGCAGGGGCACGAATGCTCGATGTCAGCGGTACGCTTGCTTCAGGGGCGATGATGGCGCCGCCTGAAGGAGACGCCGGTACTGGAATGACCGGGACTAATGCCGTGCGGAAGCGGACCGGTAACATCTCGGCAGGGACATCAGCGTTTTCGATGGTTGTGCTGGAAAAGCCGTTACGCCGATTTTATCGCGACGTCGATCTCGTGACGACTCCGGCCGGAGAAGCGGTCGCGATGGTTCATGCCAACAACTGCACCTCGGACATTAACGCTTGGGTCGACTTGTTGAAACAATTCGCTGAGGTAGCAGGCGTCGAGCTCAAAGACGATGAGCTTTATGGCAAATTGTTTGCGCACAGTGTGCAAGGTGATGCTGATGCCGGTGGCTTGTTGAACTATGCGTACTTATCCGGGGAAAACATCACTAACGTTGATGCTGGCAGGCCATTGTTCATGCGCACGCCTAACAGTCGCTTCACATTGGCCAACTTCATCAAAAGTCAGCTATACTCCGCGTTTGCGCCATTGAAGATCGGTAACGACCAGCTTGCGCAAAAAGAACAGATCCCGATGGATGTGCTGGTTGCGCAAGGGGGCATTTTCCGCACGCCAAAAATTGCCCAGCAAGTCTTGGCGGATGCGCTGAACACACCGATCACTGTGATGGCTAACGCAGGTGTTGGTGGTCCTTGGGGGATGGCAGTGCTGGCGGCGTATGTTCAAGACCATCGTGGGGCCCACGAGCTTGCAGATTATTTGGATGACCATGTTTTCATCGATGTTCAAAGCACCACGCTTACCCCAAATCCTGAAGGGGTCGCCGGCTATAATACTTACATCAAAGCCTATCAGGCCGGGCTCACGGCTGAGCGTGCGGGTGAAGCGGTTGCGGATTACAGTAACGCGCAGTGACCAATAAGCAGCTTCTAAAGCACACAAATAGCGGCAACCATCCAGACGGTTACCGCTATTGTTATGCCAAGTAGCCGGCCATGGCGTCGAGGGACTGCTCGGCGTCGGCCATGCCGGTGGCGTGTAGTGCTGAAAGCTTGTCTGGATCGCGTTCGAGTCGCGAAACGGTGACCGGCTGATCTGGCGCGATGACGAAGACGTCGCCATTTTTTTCCAGTTGTTGTAGTGTTTCAGCTTGATGATTGTACATCTCCGGCCGCCCAATCGCGGTGGTGACAAACTCGGGATAGGCGCTGAAGGCCTGACGGTAAGCGCGGCGAAGCACTGCGCTGGTCGGCGACTTGCGATATGCTCGCTGGCGAGTGCGGATCACGACGATTTTGTCGAAACCCTGGGCCCGGGCGTAGGCGTAAGGAATCGAATCTGCGATACCGCCATCCAAACATGGCCCGAAACCAGTATAAACCGGGGCTGAGATGAACGGCATCGCCGAGCTGGCTTTGAGGTTGGCGACGAGATCTTTGCCTTGCGGGTGATGGAAGTAAACTGCCCGTCCATGTTGCATGGCCGTCGCCGCAACAACGAATTCCATTGGGCTGGTGCGGTAGGCTTGGTCATCGAAGTCCTGCCAGTCGCCGTCATGAGGTTCAAAAAGGTAATCGAGGTTGATGATATCCTGGCGCCGCAACGCGCGGCGTAATGAAATATAATTGCGATCTGTGCGGTGGTAAACGTTGACCTGATTGGTGCGCCCGGGCTGGTTGGCGATGTAGTTGGTGCCACACAGTGCACCTGCAGAAACGCCGATGACGGTGGCGAATTGGATGTGATGGTTCATGAAGGCGTCCAATACGCCGGCTGTGTATTGTCCGCGCATGGCGCCGCCTTCTAAAACAAGAGCTGCCTTGTACATGTTTTTCTCCTTAACGTGGTGTGGCGTTGACTTGAGAGGTGGCTTGTTCGTTAGCCGTGAACTCGGGAATGATTTGTAGCTGCGCGATGCGCGCTTCTCCCCATGCACACATGGCAGAAATGATCGGCATCAGAGAATGGCCCAATGTTGTGATTTTGTAGGTCACCTTGACACCGCCGTCAGGATCGGGGTGGCGG
The DNA here is from genome assembly GCF_054784775.1 of Lacticaseibacillus boliensis. NCBI lineage: Bacteria > Bacillati > Bacillota > Bacilli > Lactobacillales > Lactobacillaceae > Lacticaseibacillus > Lacticaseibacillus boliensis. The sequence goes on along the minus strand of NZ_BAAIHN010000016.1, from coordinate 27,418 downwards.
CTGATCAGCTGGTCTTGTTCCAATTCCCGCAACTGATTAGTCAACACCTTGTGCGTGATCGTTGGCAACAGCCGGCGCAGTTCGTTGAAACGGTAAGGACCGTGTTCATCGAGGTGACAGAGGAGGACGAGCTTCCATTTGCCGGAAAACATGGCGAGGGTTAATTCTTTGGCGCATGAAAAATCACCGTTTTGTAGGCGAGCAAGGGCATCTTTGCGGACGATATCGGTCATTGGCGGCCTCCTTGATAGGTTTGATACGTAGGCAATCAGCCTTCAGTATAAATTAGATACCTCGTTGGCACAAGTCAGCGGCAAAGTCGCACTGGCTGCTGCTGACTTGTTATAATGAAAGTGGATACAGGTAAGTAGGCAGACACATTAAAAGGAGGACACCACAATGTTTCATCGCATTTTGGTACCATTGGATGGGTCACATAACGCTTATGTCGCTTTGAGCAAGGCCAAGGAGCTGGCGGAGCTGGCGCATGCCGAGATCGTTTTGCTGAATGTCGTCGACAGCGATCATTATTCGACCTATGCGCGGGATGTCAACTACTATGATATTTTCCGGCAGATGAGCGATGTCGGGGCGAAGATGCTGGCATCGGCCGCTAAGCCACTGGAAGCTGCGGGATTGAAGGTCCAACAGTACATCGTCGAAGGCAGCCCCAAACCGATCATTGCCGATACCGCGCCGAAGAAATATGATTGCGACCTGATCGTCATCGGGAAATCGGGGATGAACGCCTTAGAGCTGTTCTTGACCGGGTCGACCACGGCTTATGTGGTGCGCAACAGCGCCGCGAACGTCTTGGTGATCAATGACGATCAAGACGTCGATGTTGTCGGCTACTGATTCTGGGATAAAAGACTAGTTTTTTGGTAAATTCAACTTCTGCTAGATGATCAAAACGTCTAGGCTTATCCGAAAATTCCGCTATTTAACGGGATTTGTGGGGTTAAAAGGGTAAGCACCAGTTCATTTCCTTCAAACGATTTTTATTAATGTTGGCGAAAAATATAATTATCGCCGTCTATAATAATAACCATAGAGTAAGGCAACAGTAGTCAGCCTTATGCTTACACATTAACTTACACTCCCAAAAAAGTTCCCCCAAACTTTTCCGCCAGCAATGGCGGTTTTTTTTATGCGCGACAGCGGCTGAAGATAAGTTGCGCGGTGAGAACGGAGTCGTTAGACTAAAAGCATAAGGAGGTCGACTATGCGGACAACGTATCGGGTACTTTATTGGCTGAATGTGATTGGGGCAGTGGTTTATTTGCTAGTGTGTGGTGGCGGTCTGCTCCTCGGCCATCAATTTTACCCCGGTCAGGCGATGCTTTTGGGGCAGGTAGGTTTTGGCGTCGTCTTGACGATTTTGCCTGGAGCCGTTGGCCACTGGCGGCATTTCCGCTTTCCGTTGCTGCTTTTGTTATTGTGGGAAGCGTTTATTTTAGGCGCGGTGTTGCTTGGCACCGGGATGCAGTTTTATAACATTCCTTACTGGGACAAGTTCTTACATCTGTTCTCGGCGTCGATGTTGGCAGGCCTTGGACTTGCAATCTTCGGCGCGTTGACCCCGACGCCCCAACTGTTGAAAACAAAGCCGTTGTTGCTGGCAATCGTCGCAGTGTCATTTGGGACGATGATGGGTGTCTTGTGGGAGTTCTACGAGTTCACCGGGGACGGTTTGTTAGGCTTAAACATGCAACGCACGATGGCCCATGGCATCAAGTTGCTGGGTCGCGCCGCTTTGATGGACACGATGGGCGATCTGTGTGCAGACTTTCTCGGGTCGCTTGGTTTAGCGGTCTGGTGTTATTTCGGGGTCAAGCGCAACCGCGCGTGGTTGGCGTCGTTTATGTTCAAATGAAAACAAAAAAACACCTCAGCGGGTGTTTTTTTGGTGCAGTTGTTTCAGTGCCTGTTGTTGGGTGACACGCAACGGCAGGTAGGTCAACGCAAAAGTGATTTCTTGTTGCGTCGCCGGCTGCTGGCGATGATAAACCAGCCACTGCGTGTAGGCCTCCCAGTCGGCGGCTTCACGCAGAATATCAAATAGCGCCGGCAGCGAGTCGTTATCCGCGACTAACAGCGCGTGGGCGAGTTGCTGTGCGGAATAAGGCGCAGCCAGCACCGGCGGGCGCCATTGTAATTGTGCGACAAAAGCTTCCCAGGTCAAAGCCACCGTGAGCCACTGGTCGACTTCGAGATCCACGTAACGAATGTTACCGTTGGCTGCGACGGCAAAAATTTGTTGGCCGTCGACGGCGATCGGACGCAGGGTTTCAGGAAGCCCTGCGATGCGTGTCTGAGGGCCAGGCGTGGCGAAGGCGTGGATTGCAACGCCGTCTAGCCCGTCACTGGTAGGCTCTTTCGTGGGTAGCCAATAGCGTTTTGGCCAGCGGCCGCGCGCAACGGCTTGCCAGTAACTGGCCGGCAACGGTGCCGCCGGTGAAATCGTTAAGGGTGCGGGTTCAGGGGTTGTCAATGGCCAAGTTAGCATAGTGGCTCCTTTCAGGATATGTGTTGCACCAAGATTGCAATTCAACCACATGATACCAGAATTCGAGCACAACGCGTGGAATTGCAGTATAATCGTGCTTGTTCATATAGGAGGAAAATCGTGCGTAATTCAGTAATCTATGTCCATTACGAGCCGCTTGCCCACATGTTTTTGACCGCGGGGATTTCTGCAAGCGACGTGTTGACGGCGACGCCGACCCCGATTCGGCACCTCTTGTTGTTGCCTCCCATCAATGAAGACGAGTTCATTGATCCGCATACGGGTTTCAACGAGATTTCTGGTGTCGAGGCGGTGGCCACTTTTTTGCGCGGCAAAGATGCCCGCAATCGCTCGTGGCTAGATTACCAGCACGGCACGTATTTGCGCGAACTGATGCCGACGGAAATCGCAGAGCTTTTATATCTCGGCCATGCGAAGACGCATATTCAGCCGCCTTTCTATTATAAGCTTCAGAATAACTTGGTTTTTTTGCCGTTGCGCAACGATATGGTGACGATGTATTGCCGCCAAGTCACGTTCTTTTCCAAAACGTTGGCGGCTTCGATCGTGAAGCACTTGCGCTGGGCGGCCAATGATCAACCGTTTTGGCTGCGGTTGCGGCAGCAACATTTTCAATCGGTTCCTGAAAAGGTCTTGGCCCAACTGTTGCCAAACCTTGAAGACGGCGTGTTGTTTGATTTCGGTGGGGGGATCTTCAGCCGTGACACCGTCAGGATCCCGCTGATGAGTTTGGTCGATCGGTTCGTTCCGGATCAACCATTAGACATGGAAACGGCGACGCAGATCGGCGAGCTGGTCCTCGATCGGAAAAACTCTGCGTGGCATTTGAATCTTAACTAGTATGGGAATGTAAGGAGTATCACCACATGAAAATGAAGTTATCTGAAATCGCGCGCGTTGTTGGCGCCGATTGCCCATTGGCCGAAGATGATTGTCCAACCATCACCGGCGTTGCGTTCGACAGTCGGAAACTGACCGCTGGCGATTTATTCGTTCCCTTGCAAGGCGAGCGCGATGGTCATGAATTTTTGGCTTCAGCAGAAGCCCATGGTGCCGCCGCGACGTTCATTGCCGCAGACAAGGCCCCGCTGACCACCGGCATGCCGCAGCTGATCGTGCCGGATCCTTTGAAGGCTTTACAAAAGCTGGCCAGCTATTACTTATTGATGAAGGTCAATCCTAAAGTCGTCGCGATCACCGGTAGCAACGGTAAAACAACGACTAAAGACATGACTGCCGCAATCTTGGCGACCCAATATCACGTGGTGAAAACCCATGCGAATTTTAACAACGAAATCGGCGTGCCGTTCACGATCTTGAGCATGGACACGAATACGGAAGTGCTCGTGGTCGAGATGGGGATGGATCGCCCGGGCCAGCTCGAAGCCCTCAGCCGGCTGGCGGAACCAGACGTGGCGGTGATCACGATGATCGGCGAGGCCCACATCGAATTCTTCAAGACGCGCGATAAGATCGCGGACGCCAAGATGGAGATCATCACCGGGCTCAAAGAAGACGGCCTGTTTGTTTACAACGGCGACGAGCCGCTACTGAAAGAACGCGCTGAGCAAGTCGAACAAGACACGAAGACATTCGGCCTGGCCCCGGAAAACAACCTGTATGCGCGCAATATTCAGACGTTTGAAGATCACACCGAGTTTGATCTTTCTCGGTGGCCGGATCTGCACTTCACGATCCCTGTGATGGGCGAATACAACGTCTCCAACGCCTTGGCCGCGATTTTGGTTGGGCGCCGGTTCCATGTGAAGCCGGAAGCCATCCAGCGGGCGCTGCGGCATTTTGACATCACCGCCAACCGCACCCAGTGGCTTGAAGGCGACGCCGGTGAAGCGATCTTGTCTGATGTCTATAACGCCAACCCGACGGCCATGAAGGCAGTGCTTCACGATTTCAGTGAATTTCCGTGCCAAGGCCGCCGAATCGCGGTGTTAGGCGATATGCTTGAACTTGGTAGCGCCAGCGCCGACCTGCATGCGAGCGTCGCTTCGGCGATCGATCCCGCCAAAGTCGCAGAAGTTTATCTGTATGGCGACGAGATCTACCCGCTGTATGAGGCTTTGGCCCCTGAATTTGACCCTTCACGGTTGCATTATTTCAAAAAAGGTGACCAGCAGGCGTTGATCAACGCTTTGCAAGAAGATGTATCGTACAAAGATATGGTGATGTTGAAAGCCAGCCACGGCCTGCATCTTGAAAACGTCTTGGCGGCGTTGCTCGACGGCGACCATGATTAACGAATAGGGGTGTCTCTTTCTTGGTTTTTTGAGGAAGGGGCATTTTTATTATGAAGAAAAAATCAGCTTACGTTGTGTTAGTGAGACAATCGTGTTAAGATGTTTAAGATGCTGTTTTCAGAAAAGCAGTTACGTAAACGAGATTTACAAGGCAGACTCCAGGATTGCTCTGTAGATCGGGTGTTACACATTCCAAGGAGGAAACCATTTGAAGTTTAAAGAACTAGGTTTAGATCACGATTTACTCAAGGCCATCACCCGTGCGGGGTTTGAAGAAGCGACACCGATTCAAACTGAAACTATTCCGCTGGCCTTACAAGGTAAAGATGTGATCGGCCAAGCGCAGACCGGTACCGGTAAGACGGCTGCGTTCGGATTGCCAGTGTTGCAAGCGATCGATAAAGCTGATCGCGACGTGCAGACGTTGGTTATCTCGCCGACACGTGAATTGGCAATTCAGACTCAAGAAGAGCTTTACAAGCTGGGTCGCGACAAGAAGGTTAAGGTCACAGCCGTTTATGGTGGTGCCGATATCCGTCGTCAGATCAAGCAACTCAGCGACCATCCGCAAATCATTGTGGGCACACCAGGCCGTTTGCTCGACCATATCAACCGCCACACTTTGAAGTTAGGCGGTTTGAAGACGTTGGTGCTTGATGAAGCCGACGAAATGCTCGACATGGGCTTCATCGATGATATCGAAAGCATCGTGAAGACCGCACCGGAAACGCGGCAGACGTTACTGTTTTCTGCAACGATGCCGGCGCCAATCATGCGCCTGACGACAACGTTCATGCATGATCCGATCACGGTTCAAATCAAGTCCAAAGAACTGACCGCCGACACGGTCGATCAGTACTATGTCCGTTCACGCGATTTCGAAAAGTTTGACATCATGACGCGTCTGTTCGACGTCCAAGCACCAGACCTGGCCTTGATCTTCGGCCGTACCAAGCGCCGTGTCGACGAGTTGACACGCGGCTTGAAGGCGCGTGGCTACAAGGCTGAAGGCATTCATGGTGATCTGACGCAACAAAAGCGGATGAGCGTTTTGCGCCAATTCAAGTCCGGCGAGCTGGACTTCCTGGTTGCGACCGACGTTGCCGCTCGTGGCTTGGATATCAACAATGTCACGCATGTGTACAACTATGATATCCCGCAAGATCCAGATTCTTACGTTCACCGTATCGGCCGTACCGGTCGTGCCGGGAAGTCTGGCGTCTCTGTCACCTTCGTTGTGCCTAACGAAATGGGTTACCTGCGGACGATCGAAGACTTGACCAAGAAGCGGATGATGCCACTCAAGCCACCAACAGCCCAAGAAGCATTCTTAGGCCAGATCTCGACTGGTTTGCAAACCATCAAAGACCAGGTCGAAGCAGGCGATACTGAAAAGTATGAAGCCATGGCTGAAGGTTTGTTGGAAGAATATACGCCGTTACAACTTGTTTCAGCGTACTTGAAGGCCGTTTCACCTGACGACGCTTCTAGCGTGCCAGTCAAGATCACCCCAGAACGTCCGTTGCCTAACCGCGGCGGTCATGGTGGTGGTCACGGTAACTACCGTGGCGGCTACAAGGGCGGTCATCGCTCTAACTCCGACCATCGCAACGGTGGCGGCTATCGCGGCCACCGCGACGGCGAAAAGCGGCCGTATGACCGCAATCGTCGTGACGGCAAGCGACCAAACGATCGCTCCGGTAAGCGCGGCTACTCAAACAGCCACAAAGATTAACAATTTGAACGCCTTTGGTGCATGACCCGTTTTTGGGGGTCGGCGCCAGAGGCGTTTTTTTTAGTTTGCGCCCGAGCTGCTCACGTTTGCATGATGAGTTTTCACGCGCGACATGCATCTGATGAGGTGTTTTGGGGCTATAATGGTAAAATGTGATTAGGAAACAATACAGGAGGGCGAGCAATGATTTATGGTATTGGCGTGGATCTGACCCAAATCGCGCGCATTGTTGCGGCACAAACTAAAAACGCGCATTTTGCCAGTAAGATCCTGACCACCGCAGAGCTCGCTGCTTTTTCTCAGCTGAGCGGCGTGCACGCGGCGGAATTTCTGGCGGGCCGCTTCTCTCTCAAAGAAGCTTATGCCAAGGCGTATGGGACTGGTCTGGGACCGGTGAACCTGCACGACGTCGAATGTCTCAATGATGACGTCGGCAAACCGGTGATCACCAAGCATCCATACGCAGGCAAGGCGTTCGTTTCGATCTCGCACACTGATGAATTGGTAATGACAGAAGTAATTTTGGAGGTAGCCCCATGACAATGGTGACAGCAACGCTTCGACCGACGAAGATCTTGGTTTCGGAGCAGGCAATCGCCCATAATATTCAACACGCACTCGCACAAGCGGATCCAAAGACGCGTTTGTTTGCGGTTGTAAAAGCAGATGCATACGGCCACGGGCTGTTGCGGGTCGCAAAAGTGGCGGCCAAGGCGGGGGCAAGCGGCTTTTGCGTGGCGGTGTTAGAAGAAGCCTTGGCACTGCGGCAGGCGCACTTCACGCAACCAATCTTGGTATTGGGGATCGTGCCACCGACGCTGGCGCCATTGGCGGCAGTTCAACATATCGCGTTGCCGGCAGGCGATCAGGCATGGCTTGATTCGGCCGAAGCCGCCTTAAGTGCCGCCAACGCGCCAGTTTTACATGTTCACCTGGCAGTCGATTCTGGGATGGGCCGGATCGGCTTCCGCCAGCCGGCAGCCATCAAGGCGGCGGCTGAATATGCCGAGACGGCAGCGCACTTGGCAGTCACCGGGATCTTTACGCATTTTGCCACCGCCGATGAGGCCGACACGACCTATTTCGATGCGCAAAGCGCGAAGTTCAACGCATTGTTGGCGGCGTTGCCAGAACGCCCGCGCTACGTGCATGTGGCCAATTCAGCCACGAGCATGTGGCATCGCGCGACGAATTCTGACATGATCAGATTCGGGATCACGATGTACGGACTGAATCCGTCGGGCCGGGCGCTGGCAGAACCGTATCCACTCGAGCCGGCCATGCAAGTGGTTTCCGCGTTGAGTTTTGTCAAAAAAATCGAAGCCGGTGCGGCGATTTCTTACGGGGCGACTTATCACGCCAGCGAAGCCGAATGGATCGGGACCGTGCCGATGGGTTATGCTGATGGCTGGCAGCGGCGTCTGCAAGGCTTTCACGTGCTAGTTGATGGCCACGTCTGTGAGATCGTCGGGCGCGTCTGCATGGATCAATTCATGATCCGCCTGCCTCACGAATATCCAGCCGGCACGCCGGTGATCCTGGTCGGCACAAGCGGTGATAAAACCATCACGCTGCAAGATGTTGCCGACTATGCGCACACGATCCATTATGAGATCGCCTGCGGGCTGACAGTCCGTGTGCCTCGCGTTTCGATCTAAGTTTGCATCACGTGTGGCTTTGGGTCGGCACGAAGGATCTTTTGTAACATTTTTTCATGTTGTTTTTTCATTCTCCTGTGGTAGGATTATTCTTGAATAAGGCCACGGGAGGTGCGACATGGCACAAGCGGAGTTTCTAACAGTAAGTATGACGGAAGGGCTGCGGGCAAAGCTCGACAGCTATTGCAAGACGTGTGTAATGGATCCGAGTGATGTGATCGATAAGGTTCTGGCAGATTTCTTGGCGAACCGGGAACCAGAAGTTCAAAGCCTGGTGAACGGGTACCGTGAGATGGCGACCTTGAATACCGAAATTTGCCACGAATTTACCGCCTGTGAAAGCGAGGCGTACGATCAGATCCGTTAGACCGTTGTTAGGGGTTGGCCAATGGCTCTGATAATCAAACGCGGTGACATTTTCTTTGCTGACCTTTCACCCGTGGTTGGCTCTGAACAAGGCGGGATGCGTCCAGTCTTGGTCGTTCAAAACAACGTTGGCAACCACTACAGCCCGACGGTGATCGTTGCCGCCATCACCAGCAAGATCGATAAGCCCAAGATGCCGACGCATGTTGGCTTGCGTGCTGGGCGCGATGGCGTACAGCGGGATAGCGTCGTCTTGTTAGAACAGATTCGCACGATCGATAAACAGCGGTTAAGTGATAAAATTGCCGAGCTTGACCGCGCAAAAATGACGGCAGTTGATCGCGCCTTATCAGTATCGATCGGTCTGAAGCCGATTGGAGGCTGAGCCATCAAGCAGTTTTAGCCCATAACACCAGTGCCTCTACTCCACGATTTGCTTTTGAATCGCGGGGCAGAGGCACTGGTGTTTTTCGGTGTTGCTTTGGGGAACGCGACGATGTGATTGATGCCTTGCCCACATTTTTGTTATTAAATCAGTAATAACACCGACAGTTTTAATCTTGTGTGACGTATCCGGTCAATATTAAAATCATCATTTTTCTGGTATACTTAGCACCCGTGGTTCGCAACCCATCCCACGCAAAAAAACTAGGAGGAACAAAATATGCAACAATCTCGTACCAAGACGCTGGTCGTCAGCGCCTTGATCGCGGCCTTATACGTCGTTTTGTCCGTCGTTCCTGGCGTGTTCAACCTCGCCAGCGGCGCGATTCAATTTCGGATTTCTGAAGGGCTCAACCATTTGGTCGTGTTCTCACGCAAGTATGTGTTCGGCGTTGTGCTCGGGGTCATCGTCTTCAACGCGATCTTCAGCGCGATGGGCTGGCTCGACGTCGTCTTCGGTGGTGGCCAAAGCCTGATCGGGTTGGTCATCGTCGCCTGGCTTGCCCCGAAGCTGCCTAACCTGTGGCTGAAGATGGGCTTGAACATCGTGGTCATGACCTTAACGATGTTTTTAATCGCTATCGAGATCGTCTGGACCAGCCATCTTAACATGGGCGTCGCTTTTTGGGGCATTTATGGCAGCCTGATGTTGTCTGAGGCGGTCATCATGGCCGTCACCGCACCGATCATGGCGGGGTTAGACCGGGTCTTACATTTCAAAAAAGTGATCGCTTAAACGCGCAAAAAAGAAGCAGCTACGTCTCTGTGTTTACCAGACGTAGCTGCTTCTTTTTGCGTGTTATTCGTCACTTCTTAAGGGTAATCCCGACTGCAGATCGTCGATTTCGACGACTTCATAGCCTTTGCGTTCCAGCTTGGCGACGACGGTGTTCAGGGTCGTTTCGCTGGTTCCTGCAGGCAAGGTGAACAAGGTACGGCGCAAGGCTTCGTTACCTTTGGCATCGAGCGTGATCGCGCTGGCCAAGTCGGTATACTTGGCTAAGATCTTACTCATCGTGGCCAAGTCACCACGGCCGCTGGGACCGCTGGAAGACGTCACGGTCAACACATAAGACCCGACATCGACGTGCCAAGATTCGCTGAGCATCGCCAATAAGGATGAATGCGTCAAGATACCGTAGAAATTGGCGTTTTCGTCGAGAACGGCGATGTAAGGCAGATCTTTGATGTTGAAAAAGACCTTGAAAAACGGCGCGTTGATCGGGATGGTTTTCGTGGCATTTTTCAGCAAATAGGTCACTGGAAGACTCATGTCACCGCCTTGGGACTTGTGCCGGTAGAGATGCATCTTATAAATATTACCGCGGAAAATCTGCCCGCTTTCATCAAGGATCGGCACGCATCGGAATCCGGAATCCTCTAAAATTTTCAGTGCGTCCGACAAGGTGACAGTCTCTTTCACGGTCGTCAGGAATTCCTTCTTGAGTACCAGGGACTTAATTAGCATGTTTAACCTCCATGATCGATTCAAAGCCATGAGGAGCATACGGCCTAAAATGAAAATATTCTAATGATAATCATACCACACCATTGCTGGGACACAAGCAAGACGCAACAGGCTTGACGAGCGCAAAAAAAACACCATCCGGATTGGATGGTGTTTTTGATAACGCTTGGCGAATTACTGACGAGTTTCGATGTCAGCTTCAGCAAAAGCGTTGTTGATGATTTCCTTGAGCTGCTTAGCAGACTTGTCCATGGATTCTTGTTCATGGTCGGTCAGCGGGATTTCAAGGATGTTTTGGATCCCGTTACGGTTGATCACGGCAGGGCTACCGATGTAGATGTCGTTTTGACCGTATTGGCCTTCCATGTAAACGGACAGCGGCAGAACCGCATTTTCGTCACTGAGGATGGCCTTGGAGATCCGTGCCAAGGCAGTTGCGATCCCGTAGAAGGTCGCACCCTTGAGCTTGATGATTTCGTAAGCGGCGTCACGAACGTCTTCGAACATGTCAACCAGCTTGGATTCATCGATTTCTGGATGTGACTTAACCCATTCAGAGATCTTGATACCACCGATGTTAGCGTGGCTCCATACAGGGAATTCGGTATCACCGTGTTCGCCCATGATGTAAGCATGGACGGAACGAGCGTCAACGCCGACCATCTCAGCGATGGATTGACGGAAACGAGCGGTATCCAAGGAAGTACCGGAACCAACGACGCGGTTCTTAGGGAAGCCGGAAAGCTTCCAAGTTGCGTAGGTCAAAATGTCAACTGGGTTAGCAGCAACCAAGAAGATCCCGTTGAAACCAGATTCAACGATCGGGTCAACGATGGACTTCAAAATCTTGAGGTTCTTGTTAACAAGGTCGAGACGGGTTTCGCCTGGCTTCTGCGGTGCGCCGGCGGTGATGACAACAAGGTCAGCATCTTTGGCGTCACTGTATTCAGCGGAGTAGATCGTCTTAGGACTTGTGAATGGAAGCGCGTTGCTTAAATCGATCGCGTCACCCTTCGTCTTGTCCTTAAAAATATCAACAATCCCGATTTCTTGAGCGATGCCTTGCAAAACCATTGCGTAGGCGTAACTGGAACCAACGGCGCCATCACCAACAAGAATTACTTTTTGGTGATCTGTTTGAGCGTTTGCCACGGTGATATCATCCTTTCTTATTTGCAATCATGCAATTCGTTGTTAGTATAGCACAATTATTCTTGTGTGCGCGACTTTTCACCAGATTTTTTCATTTCTAATATGAATCTTACAATTCAGCCGAGACTAGTAATATCGGGCTTTTGTGAATGTTGAAGGAAGCTGTGATATCACCGAGTAATCGATTTCATGCACTTGTTTTCACAAAGAATGGATGCCCTTTCATAACTGTACCATCATCAATGGGCAAACTGTTGCGCTACCGGCTTCGCATCAGCCTTTGTGGTATAATGTGCAGGAAATGTCGGGAAAGCTTGCTTTCCGACCATTTTTTGCGTCAGCACATTTTTTAATTATTAACTCATAACTAATATGGAGGCTTTTTTTTGAAAATGATCGTTGGCCTGGGAAATCCAGGGACCAAATACGCCAAGACGAAACACAACATTGGCTTTATGACTATCGATGCGTTGGCAGACCGGCTCGATATCGCCTTAACGAAGCACGAGTTTGATGCCTTGACCGGCACCGGCATGGTCGATGGTGAAAAGGTGATGTTGGTCAAGCCGCTTACCTATATGAATGATTCCGGACGGGCGGTCGGTCAGCTCAAGGCCTTCTACCGCTTTGAACAAGATGAGATCATGATCATCCAAGACGACATGGACATGACGATGGGGCGTCTGCGCTTGCGGCCAAAAGGCTCAGCCGGCGGCCACAACGGGATCAAATCGATCATCAGCGTGTTAGGCACCGCAGAGTTTCAGCGGGCAAAGATCGGCATCCAACATCCCGCCAAGCAGAAGGTGGTCGATTGGGTGTTGACGCCGTTTAAAGGCGACGATGCGATCGCCATCGCCGCTGGGATCGATAAGGTCCAAGACGCGTTGGTCGACTGGATCCACGGGATGCCATTTGGGCAACTGATGAATAAGTACAATTAATTGGCGACGTTTCGCCAGAAAATCTCAACACGGAGGTGAACCCATGGATCTTATCGATCTTTTTGGTCAAGAACAAGCGGTCAGTGATTTATGGCCCCAGCTCAACGCCGGCCGGCATCTGGTCACCGGGCTTAACGGCAGTGCCAAAACGCTATTTTTGGCGACGGCTTTGCGCCGCTTGAAGCGCCAGCTCGTGGTGATCGAAGACGACCGCTACCACACGGAAGAACTCGTCGCCGATCTTGTCGATCTCCTCGGCGAAGAGCGCGTCTGGACGTTTCCGGTTGAAGACGTGTTGGCCGCGGAAGTGGCGGTGTCATCTCCTGACACGAAAAACACCCGAATCAACACCTTGAACTGGCTGGCAACCGAGCAGCCGGGTGTTGTTGTGACCAGCCTTGCCGGCTATAAGCGGTTATTGCCGCCGAAGTCTGTATGGACGCAGGCGACCATTCATCTGGATATGGATTCAGAGGTGGATCTGGCGGCGTTGTCTCAGCAATTGATCGACGCCGGTTATCAGCGGGACAGCCTGGTCGGGGTGCCTGGGCAGTTTGCGGTGCGTGGGGGCATCGTCGATATCTATCCGCTCAATGCAGACGACCCCGTGCGGATCGAGCTTTTTGACACCGAGGTGGATTCCATTCGGCGGTTTGACATGCGTACTCAGCGCAGTATCCGGCAGCTCAACGCCGTCGACATCGCCCCGGCGACCGACTTGATCGCTAGCAAAGCGGTGCTCCAGGCGGCCGGCGAACGGTTAGCTGAACAAGCGACCAAGGCCAAGGCGGCGGCCAAATCTAAAGTCACCAAGCAGGCACTGACCGACGGCATCTTGGCCGTTGCAGAAGCGCTGAAGGCCGGCGAGAAGGTCGATCAGCTTGCCTTATATATGCCTGCGCTGTATCCAGACGCACAACGGTTGATCGATTACGCGCAAAAAGACGCGGTCGTCGTGTTTGACGATTATTCGCGGTTGATGGATAGCGACGTCAGCTTGGTCCAAGAAACCCAAGATTGGTACGCCGGTTTGCAAGAAGGTGGGCGCCTGCTGGCCGGCCAGCCTAACTTGACCGTGCAAGAAGCCGATCGTCAAGATCACCACGCCCATTTGTATCTCAGCCTTTTTCAAAAAGGGCTCGGCAATTTGCGACTACAATCGCTGACCAACGTTGTCAGCCGTAACATTCAGCAGTTTTTCAGTCAAATGCCACTGTTAAAAACCGAAGCCGATCGCTGGCGCAAACAGAAAATGACGGTGGTTTACTTGATCCCCGAACAGGCGCGCTTGGAAAAGCTCGCCGGTAATTTGCGTGATTTTGAAATCGACACGGTGATCTCAGCGCCCGATGCTTTGTTAGCCCAGACGCAACAGTTAGTCACCGGTAATTTGCAAAACGGCTTCGAACTGCCGGATCTGCACCTGGTGGTGGTCACCGCCCATGAGCTGTTTAACACCAAGACCAAACGCAAAGCGCGGCACCAGACACTCGCCAACGCAGAACGCCTGCGGTCGTATACCGAGCTGTCCCCAGGCGATTATGTCGTCCACGTCAACCACGGGATCGGCCAATACGTCGGCTTAGAGACGCTGGAAGTCGATGGCGTGCACAAAGACTACATCACGATCTTGTACCAAAAAGGCGACAAGCTGTTCATCCCGGTGAGCCAGCTGAACCTCGTGCAAAAATATGTCGCCGCCGATGGTAAAAAGCCCAAGATCAATAAGCTGGGCGGGGCGGAGTGGCAGAAAACCAAGCGCCGCGTGGCTGCCAAGATCGAAGATATCGCAGACGATCTGATCAAGCTTTACGCGGATCGCGAAGCAGAGCCTGGGTTTGCCTTTTCGCCAGACGATGATTTGCAACAGCAGTTCGAAGCCGAATTTGCCTACCCGGAAACTGCGGATCAACTGCGCTCGATCAAAGAGATCAAACAAGACATGGAAAAGCCGCGGCCGATGGATCGCCTGTTGGTCGGCGACGTCGGCTTTGGGAAGACCGAAGTGGCGCTGCGAGCCGCGTTCAAAGCCGTTGAAAATAACAAGCAAGTCGCGCTGCTGGTGCCGACGACGATTTTGGCGCAGCAGCACTATGACACGATGGTCGATCGCTTCAGCGACTTCCCGGTCAACATCGGGATGCTGTCACGGTTCCGTTCGCAGGCGCAGATCAAAGCCACGCTGAAAGGCTTGGCCGCAGGTGACGTCGATATCGTGGTAGGCACGCATCGGCTCTTGTCCAAAGACGTGAAGTATCACGACCTGGGCCTTTTGATCGTCGATGAAGAGCAACGCTTCGGGGTCAAGCACAAGGAACGGTTGAAGTCGTTGCGTGAAAACGTCGACGTCTTAACGCTGACGGCGACGCCGATTCCGCGGACGCTGAACATGTCGATGCTTGGCGTGCGGGACCTGTCTGTGATCGAGACGCCACCGACTAACCGCTATCCGATCCAGACGTTTGTCATGGAACAAAACGGCGGTACGATCAGAAGCGCGATTCAGCGCGAACTCGAACGCGGCGGGCAGGTGTTTTATCTGCACAATCGCGTCGAAGACATCGAGCGCACCGTCGCCGAGCTCGAAGCACTGGTGCCGGAAGCCACGGTGGCCTATGCGCATGGGCAGATGACCGAAACCCAACTGGAAAACGTGATCTATGACTTTTTGCATGGCGCCTATGACGTCTTGGTGACCACGACCATCATCGAAACCGGCGTCGACATGCCCAACGTCAACACGCTGATCATCGAACATGCAGACCACTACGGCTTGTCACAGCTGTATCAGCTACGTGGGCGGATCGGACGGTCCAGCCGGGTGGCTTATGCCTACTTCATGTACCAACCGGACAAGGTGTTGTCTGAAGAAGCGGAAAAGCGGCTCCAGGCGATCCGCGACTTCACCGAGCTGGGCTCGGGATTCAAGATCGCGATGCGTGATCTAGCGATCCGTGGCGCCGGGAACCTGCTGGGGTCTCAGCAACACGGCTTCATCGATTCCGTCGGCTACGATCTGTACACGCAGATGCTTAACGAAGCCGTCGCGGCCAAACGCGGCAACGCCGCGCCTAAAAAGCTCGACACGGAAGTCGATCTGGACCTGGAAGCTTATCTGCCAGACAGCTATGTCAGCGATTCGCGCCAAAAGATCGAACTCTACAAGCGTCTGCGCGAATCAAACACCGAAGCTCAGCTCAATGAGATCGAAGGCGACTTGGTCGATCGCTTCGGCGATTACCCAGAGCCGGTGGTGAACCTGTTGGCCGTCACAAATCTCAAGCGCTATGCCGATGCTGCATTGGTCGAGCGGATCACGCAAAACGCGCAGACGCTCGTGGTGACCTTGTCGCCGCAAACGAGTGCCAAAGTCGAAGGCGTCGCGATTTTCAAGGTGTTACAAGCCACTACGTTGAAAGCACGGGTGGCCCAAGACAAAGCGAAGATGAAGGTCAGCCTAGTGATTCCTAAAACCATGGCGACCAAAGACTGGCTGCACGAGCTGGAAGCTTTCCTTGAGGCGCTCGCCCACCTGGTGGCGCCAGACAGCGAAACGGTTGAGGTTTAAACATGCAAAATCCCCAGATGAGGCGATTGCTAAAAGGGGCCTGGACGCTGAGTCTGGCCGCCTTGATTGCGAAGATCTTAAGCGCCGTGTACCGGGTGCCTTTCCAGAATTTGGTGGGCAACACTGGTTTTTATGTTTATCAGCAGATCTATCCGCTGTATGGGATCGGGATGACGTTTGCCCTGTCTGGTTTCCCTGTCTTTATCTCAAAGTTGGTCGCTGAAGCACGCGAAGCCAAGGCGCAGGCGGCCGTGACGCACCAGGCATTGGTGTTGTTGACTTGGTTATCGCTGGCGATGTTCATTGGGCTGTATGCCTGTGCCGGGTGGCTGGCACAGGCGATGGCCGATCCGGATCTGGCCAGTTTGATCCGAATGGTGGCGTTCATGTTCTTGACGATGCCGCTGTTGGCGACTGGGCGTGGGTATTTTCAAGGGACGTTTGACATGAGCAAAACGGCGGTCAGCCAGGTCGTCGAACAGGTGATCCGGGTGGCCGTGATCTTGATCGCTGCGGCAGTGGCGGTCCAGCACCACTGGAGTCCTTATCAAATGGGGACCGTGGCGATGAGCGGGGCGTTTTTTGGGGGCTTGGCCGCGGTCGCAACGCTGTGGCCGGCTTACCGGCGGGTCTTTGCCAAACGCCGGTTCGCCTGGCCGGGGCTGGCGACTTACCAGCGTTTGTTGCGCCGCTTCGTTCGTGAAGGTGGTTCGATCGCGTTGTTTGCGGCGATGCTGATTGTCTTGCAGCTAGTCGATTCTTTCACCGTGACCCGCGGGTTAACGGCCAGCGGTGTCAGCATTGCAGCAGCGAAGAACCTTAAAGGGATCTATGATCGCGGCCAGCCGCTGGTACAGCTGGGGCTGGTGGTGGCAACGTCGCTTTCCGCGACGCTGTTGCCGAGCTTGACGACCGCCTATGCCACCAAACGGCTGCGACGGTTTGACCAAACCGCCGCGCAACTGATCCGCTTCAACCTTGCCTTGTCGCTGGCGGCGACGGCAGGGCTGGCGATGTTGATGCCGGCGGTCAACTGGTTGCTTTTTGGGGATACGGCAGGGCAAGCGGCGCTGGCAACTTATGTCGTCGCCATCTTGCTTGTCGCCATGATCAACGCCTATAACGCGATTTTACAAAGCCTCAACCGCTATCGTGGGACGACGCGCACCTTGTTTATCGGGTTTGTTGTCAAGATTGCGATCAATCAATGGTTGGTCTTTCGCCTCGGCACGTTGGGGGCCAGTGTCGCGACGCTGATCGCGTTAGGGGTAATCATGATTTTGCTGGCGATTCAGGTGCCCAGGTCGATCCACCAGTCGGCAAACAACGACCATTTCGTTGCCAAGCTGATCGCGATCACCGCGGTGATGGTCGGCGGTGTCTGGCTATTGATGCAGCTTTTACCGTTTGCCAGTCGTTGGGAAGCAATCGTGCAGGCGGTAGCCGGCGTCATCTTAGGCGTGGTGATCTTCATTGCCGGTGCCACCGGCAGTCGGTTGTTTACCGCGCGGGAAGTGTTGTCCTTGCCACTTGGGCGTCGCTTCCTTAAAATGATGAGTGGGTACCGTCACAACCACTGATAACGATACCAAGGCACTTACACGCAGAATTGAAGGAGAACATGGATGCGATTAGATAAGTTTTTGAAGGTTTCTCGGATCATCAAGCGCCGTACCGTGGCCAAAGAAATCGCGGATAAAGGGCGAATCACCATCAACGACAAGCCGGCGAAATCCAGTAGCGATGTGGCGGTCGGAGATGTTTTGGTCATCGTGTTTGGCAACAAGACCCTGACGGTGAAAGTCGATGCCTTGGTGGAATCCACCAAGAAAGAGGATGCTGGTCCGATGTATAGCGTCGTGAGCGAAACCTACAAAGAAAGTTACTAAATAGTAACGTACGGGCACCCGGATGCTTTGGTATACTAAGGCTAGTGAATAAGGGAGGTTGCGTGATGGAACGGTCAAAGCTTAAGTTAGTGTCGCAGGCGACGCCGCGCGCGACCAAGCCGAAGATGAGCCGGCTACACAAAAAACGGCTGATCTGGCTGATCAGTCTGTTCATGATCATCTTGGCCTTAGGTGGTTGGCAACTCTACCGCGTCCATTCGCAGATCACCACCAGCCAGGTGGCGGTCAAAAAGGCGCAGTCGGAATTGCATCACGTTAAGGCAAAGAAATCAGATCTGAAAGTGCAAGTCGATCAGCTGCGCAACTCCGATTATCTTGCGAAGCTGGTACGCCAAAAGTATATGGTGTCTAAATCGGGTGAGGTGATCTTCGAGTTACCCGGTACCGCGGGCCAACTCGATACGCTTCAAGGGACGAACTAACCGAAACGATATGTTATACTAAGAGACACAAAATATACGGAGGACTATTTTTTATATGGCAGTAGAAGTTGGCGCAAAGGTTTCTGGCAAGGTCACAGGGATCACGAATTTCGGCGCCTTTGTTGATCTGGGAGAAGGCAAGACCGGCTTAGTGCATATCAGCGAGATCTCTGACAGCTATGTCAAAGATATTCATGATGTGCTGAGCGTCGGGGATGCGGTGACAGTCTTGGTCATGCAGATCAAAGACGGTAAGATCGGCTTATCGATTCGCAAGGCAGTCGATAAGCCGCAAGGACAAGAAGAGCATCAGCACAATCATGCTCCCCACGCACCACACGGGGGTGCCACTTCTCAGCCACATTTCCAAAAAGGCCCGCACCAAAGTCATGGTGCTCCGCGCCGGGCAAGCAAAGAGGCCCCAAAGAGCGATTTTGACTCGATGATGTCAGGGTTCTTGAAAGAAAGTGAAGATCGCCTGAGCAGTCTTCGTCGTAACACCGAAGGCAAGCGCGGCGGTCGCGGCGGTCGCCGTAGTTAATGCATTGCGGGCTGAGGAAAGCCCGAAGTTCAAGCGTCTCTGGTGCATGCCTGTTCACGGCGTGCGCAAGAGACGCTTTTTGCGTGTTGCCAATTGCCACTGTGCTGGCCGGAAGCGGCGTGAGAGCTGCTTGGTAAAAATTGGTCAAAAACTTGTGACGCGACGTCGCAATTCAGCCTTAAGTCCCACGTCAGCTTCTTGAGTGAGTGGTAAGGTGAATGCACAAGTGATTTAAACCTATTGGAGAAGGGAGATAACATGTTAACGGGTACCCAATTGCTTGCGCCATATGGATTAGCGCCGACCGACAAGTTGGTGGTCGCGGTATCTGGTGGTGTTGATTCGATGGTGTTGCTGACGTTGTTGGCCGCTTGTGAACAGCCGGTGATCGCGGCTCATTTTAACCATCAGCTCCGCTCAGAAAGTCCCGCAGAAGCACAGATGGTGCGAGATTATGCCGCGAGCTTGAAGGTGCCGTTTGTTCAAGGTCAATGGCCGCAGACAATGCATCCGCATAGCGGCATTGAAGCCGCGGCCAGAAGTGCCCGGTATCGGTTCTTGCTGGTGACCGCAGCTAAAGCCGGGGCGCAGTATCTGGTGGTTGCCCACCATGCAGACGATCAGCTGGAGACGATCTTGTTGCAACTCGCACGGTCGGGCAACGTCATGAAGATGGCAGGGATGCCGGCTGTTAGGTCGATGCAAGGGGTGAGCGTGTTGCGCCCGCTATTGGGGGTGGCTAAGGCGGATCTGTATGCCTATGCCAAAGCCCAAGACGTTCCGTATGCCGAAGACGCGACGAACGCTTCGGTGGTCTTGCGACGCAACCGGATCCGCCACCGGGTGGTTCCTGAGCTGAAACAAGTCAATCCTGCGATTTTGGCACATACTGAACGCTTTTCCGCGGCATTGCGCGGCGTGTTGGCCTTGGCCGAGCCGCAACTGGCGAAGCTGGCTGCCGCTTGTGTGACCGACCACCACGCAGATTGGGCACCTTGTCTCGACCAGCCGCCGGAAGTGCAGCGGCTGGTGCTGGAGCGAGTCCTACAAGACTGGCAGGTCCGGGCCGCACCGGAAAGCGTCACGCAGGTGCTGGTAGCGTTGATCGCAGGCGTCGGCAACAAGACATTCGCGGTCCACGGCCACCAGCTGATGGTGAGCTACCACGGCTTGCAGCTTGATCCGGTGGCCCCAAAGCCGTTAGCACCGCTCACGCTGACTTGCGATGATACGTGGCATCAACTCGATGCCACGCGGCAGGCAGGCTTATTCCATCAGGTGCCCCAAGCGGCCAGTGGCTGGGCGTTCGTCCCTGTAACGACGCTGACGTTGCGGACACGTTTGCCAGGCGATGAGGTCTGTTTTCCAGACGGCCGCAGACGCGCTTTACGGCGGCTGTTGATCGATCACAAAGTCCCACAGACGCAACGCGCGCAAACGCTGGTTGCGGCGACGCCAGACGCATGCGTCTGGGTTGCTGGAGATGCCTGGGTGGAATTGTTTCAGCGCCAGCAAACTGATATAATTCAACCTGTACTGGCATTTCGAACAACGGTAGATGATAGTGAGGATAATAATGGAAAATGACATCTTAAAAGTCTTGTACTCCCAAGACGATATTCATGACATCACGACCCGTTTAGCGGCTGAGATTCGGCGCGATTATGCAGGTAAGAACCCGTTAGTCATCTGCATTTTAAAAGGGGCGATCATGTTCATGACAGATCTGGTCCGGGAAGTAGATGATTATCTGGAAATCGACTTTATGGATGTTTCCAGTTACGGTAACGCGACGGAGTCCAGCGGAGAGGTCAAGATCTTAAAGGACCTCGATACCTCAGTTGCGCATCGCGACGTGTTGATTGTCGAAGACATCGTCGATACAGGGCGCACCTTGCATTATCTCAGCGAGATCTTTAAGACTCGCCAGGCGAACTCGATTAAGATCTGCACGCTGATGGACAAACCAGAACGCCGGGTGGCCGATGTTCACGCTGACTATGTTGGCACCACTGTACCAAATGAATTTGTGGTTGGTTATGGCTTGGATTATGCCGAGCGTTATCGTAATTTACCTTATATCGGGGTATTAAAACCTGAAGTTTATACCCCATCAGCGGACTGATGTAGTATGATGACTACTAAGCACGCGTTGAACCTATTGTCGCTGGAGGTTATGTATGAATAAAAAACCAAACGGGCTATTTAGCAGCACGTTGACCTATGTCATCTTGTTCGTGTTGCTAGTGACCGGCTTTGCTTATTACTTACGTGATAGTGGCGGGTCCACTACCCAAGAGTTGCAAACAAGCCAGTTCATCAGCCAACTCAAGAACAATGAAGTGAAATCCTTTGAGATTCAGCCTTCTGGTGGCGTCTACAAGGTTACTGGGGAATATCGCAAGGCCCAAAAAGCGACGAGTGATTCCGCCAATAGTAATAGCTTTTTGAGCCAAGCACCATCTAAGACCAAGAAATTCTCTGCTTATGTGCCATCTAATGACGCAACGATTTCGACAATCACCAAGGCCGCCGAGAAAAATTCGGTAAAGTCGAACACCTTGAGTGAATCGCAATCGGGAACTTGGATCTCGTTGTTACTGACAATCGTGCCGATGGTCGTCATCATGGTCTTCTTCTATATGATGATGAACCAAGCCGGCCAAGGCGGTGGCAACGGCAGAGTGATGAACTTTGGCAAGTCCAAAGCCAAGCCTGCGGATAAGAAGACGAACAAGGTCCGCTTTGCGGATGTTGCTGGGGCCGAAGAGGAAAAGCAAGAACTCGTCGAAGTGGTTGAGTTCTTGAAAGATCCGCGGAAGTTCTCCGGTTTAGGGGCACGAATCCCAGCCGGGGTGCTTCTCGAGGGGCCTCCTGGTACTGGTAAAACGTTGCTGGCCAAGGCGGTTGCCGGTGAAGCCGGGGTGCCGTTCTTCTCGATTTCTGGGTCAGACTTCGTTGAAATGTTCGTCGGGGTCGGGGCAAGTCGTGTCCGTGACTTGTTCGATCAGGCGAAAAAGAACGCCCCTGCGATCATCTTTATCGATGAAATCGATGCGGTTGGTCGTCAGCGTGGTAGCGGCATGGGCGGCGGCCATGATGAACGTGAACAGACCCTCAACCAGTTGCTGGTTGAAATGGATGGGTTCACGGGCAATGAAGGCGTCATCGTCATGGCGGCCACCAACCGTTCTGACGTCTTGGATCCGGCGCTGTTGCGGCCTGGCCGTTTTGACCGGAAGATCTTGGTCGGCCGGCCTGACGTCAAAGGGCGTGAAGCGATCCTCAAGGTTCACGCGAAGAACAAGCCTTTGGCAGACGACGTTGACCTTAAGGAACTTGCCAAAACGACGCCTGGTTTTGTCGGGGCGGATCTAGAGAACCTGCTGAACGAAGCGGCCTTAGTTGCCGCCCGTCGGTCAAAGACGAAGATCGATGCCACTGATATCGATGAAGCCGAAGATCGTGTGATCGCCGGACCTGCCAAGAAAGACCGGATCATTTCGCCGAAAGAGCGCGAGATCGTGGCCTATCATGAAGCTGGGCACGCGATCATCGGCCTGGTGCTTTCGGATTCTCGAGTCGTGCGTAAAGTTACCATCATCCCTCGCGGCCGTGCAGGCGGCTATGCGATCACCTTACCTAAGGAAGATCAGTTCATGCTGACCAAAAAGGACATGATGGAACAGCTGACCGGGTTGATGGGTGGCCGGACCGCTGAAGAGATCATCTTCAACGTGATCGCCACTGGTGCGTCTAACGACTTCGAACAAGCCACACAGATGGCGCGGTCGATGGTCACCCAGTACGGGATGTCAGAACGTCTTGGCACCGTCGCGCTGGAAGGTCAGTCAGCAATGAACGCGTATGGTCAAGTCATGTATTCGCCTGAAACCGCAGCGGCGATCGATGAAGAAGTACGTAACATCATCGATGAAGCCCATCGCCGGGCACACGACATTATTGAAGCCCATCGCGAGCAGCACAAGGCGATCGCATTGGCCTTACTCGAACATGAAACCCTGAACGAAAAGGAAATCTTAGCGATTTTCAAGACAGGGAAGATGCCAGAGAAGACGGATCAGTTCCCATCTGAAAAAGCAGCGACCTTCGAAGAATCCAAGAAGGCTGTTGAACAAAAAGATGCCGAAAAGCAAGAATCTGAAGCCAAGGGAAATCTTGATGATCCTGATGCCCCACTGGCACGGATCAAGCCAGATGAACCTGATACACCTGCCAAGCCTGACGATAAGCCTGATACCAAGTCAGACGATGATTCAGATCAGGATAAACCAGACGATCAGGACTGATTCTGAAGATAAGGAGCACCAACCCGCCACGGGTGGTGCTTTTTTTCTTGCGACAAGGGTCTTTTGCGCAAAGTGCGGGTTTCTGGTATTATATTTGCGTTTACGTCAGCGTGAGAAGCGCCTGAAGACAAAAGGGAGAACAATAAATAATGGCAGATGAAATCATAACGGGAATCAGTGCGGATGGCATGTTTCGGGTGTTTGCTGTCGATGCAACGGCGACGGTGCAAGAAGCCCATACCCGCCACGACACATGGAGTGCTGCCAGTGCCGCACTGGGGCGAACACTGATTGCAACGAGCCTGTTGAGCGCAGCGGGTCTGAAGAACCAAGATGACCTTTTGACGGTACGGATCAAAGGCGATGGCCCAGTGGGCGCGATCGTGACCGACGGGACGGCTGATGCGACCGTGCGCGGGTATATCCAAGAACCGCATGTCAATTTGCCGCTGAATCTTGTCGGTAAGATCGACGTCGCCCGCGCGGTGGGCACCAAAGGCCTGCTCGTGGTGACCAAGTCTTTGGACGGCGCGGAACCATTCTCCGGGCAGGTGCCTTTGGTTTCAGGGGAGCTGGGAGAGGATTTTGCGTATTACTTGGCGCAATCAGAACAGATCCCGGCAGCCATCGGCTTGTCGGTGTATGTCAACGCAGACAACAGCATTGGTCATGCCGGCGGCTTCATGGTGCAGGCACTGCCGGGGGCAAGCGATGATGCTTTGGCCAAGCTAGAAACGAACGTCAAGACGCTACCGTTGGTTTCTGAGATGCTCAAGTCTGGCATGGACGCCACCGCGATCGCAACGCGGGTATTGGGCATGGGCGATCCCGGCTTGAAGGTTTTGAGTAGCAAGCCGCTGGCGTTTGCCTGTACCTGCTCGAAAGCCCACTTCGCCAACATCATCGCCACGTTGGCGAGAAAAGACGTCCAAGCGATGATCGATAACGATCATGGCGCCGAGGCCGTCTGCAAGTTTTGTGGGGCCAAGTATCACTACACAGAAAAAGAATTGATCGCCTTGCGCGATCGGGAGGAAGATTAATGGCAACGACACAAGAATGGCAAATCGGGAATGTCACCATTCCCAACCGTATCGTCGTGGCGCCGATGGCAGGCATCACGAACGCGAGTTTTCGCGTCACCGCCAAGGAATTCGGTGCCGGCTTAGTGGTTTGTGAGATGATCTCCGATCGCGGCATCATGTATGGTAACAAGAAGACGTTGAGAATGATGTTTGTCGATCCGCGCGAGCATCCGGTATCGATCCAGATTTTTGGCGGCACCAAAGAGACCTTGGTGAACGCGGCGAAGTTTGTCGCTGAAAATACCGCGGCAGACATCATCGATATCAACATGGGCTGCCCTGTACCTAAGGTCACCAAAACTGATGCCGGCGCACACTGGCTGTTGGATCCCAACAAGGTTTATGAAATGGTGGCGGCGGTGGTCGATGCCGTCGACAAGCCGGTCACCGTTAAGATGCGGACGGGCTGGGATGAAGACCATGTCTACGCCATCGAAAACGCCTTGGCTGCCCAGCGTGCCGGCGCCTCTGCCTTGGCGATGCACGGGCGGACCCGCAAGCAAGGCTATTCTGGCCACGCCGATTGGGATATCCTCAAGCAGGTTGCGTCTGAATTGACGATCCCGTTCATGGGTAACGGGGATGTGCGCACGCCCCAAGACGCCAAGCGGATGCTGACGGAAGTCGGTGCTGACGCGGTCATGATCGGTCGCGGGGTGCTGGGCAATCCTTGGCTCTTGACGCAGGTCGAAGCTTATCTGCGCACTGGTGAGTTGATCGACGAGCCGACGCCGCGTGAGAAAGTCGAAACCGCGAAGCTCCAACTGCATCGCTTAGTGGAACTCAAGGGAGAAAAAGTGGCCGTGCCGGAATTTCGGCAACTGGCGGCTTACTATCTCAAAGGTATCCCGCGTTCCGCACGCACGAAAAATGCAGTCAACTCGGTCGACACCGAACAGGAGGTCGATGACATCTTCGACCGCTTTGTGGAAGAAACTGAGGCCCGAATCGCTGCAGCACATGCACGGGCGTAATTCCCGATTGCATTTTGCTGAAAATAAGGGCACACTCAAATTGGATATTATGAATGGAGGATTAATCGGTGGCAAATGAACAGCAACCAGAACTGAACGATCAGATGCGCGCACGGCGCGAGAAGATGGACGCCTTGCGTGAAGCGGGGATCGACCCATTCGGTCATCGCTTTGAGCGGACGCACTCTGCCGCGCAATTGCACGCTCAGTTTGATGATATGGATCACGACGCGGTATTGGCGGATGAAACCGAAGTGAAGATCGCCGGGCGGATGATGTCCAAGCGGGGCAAAGGGAAAGTCGGTTTTGCCGACATCCGTGACCGTTCGGGTAAGATCCAGCTTTATGTCCGCAAAGACGTTGTCGGCGATGAGAACTACCAGATCTTCAAGAAAGCTGATCTTGGGGACTTCTTAGGGATCCAAGGCGACATGATGAAGACGAATGCAGGCGAACTAACGGTGCGGGTCAACCACGTCACCCATCTTGCCAAGGCTTTGCGCCCGTTGCCGGACAAATATCACGGCTTGACCAATGTGGAGCAGATCTATCGTCAGCGTTATCTCGACTTGATCGCCAACCCAGAATCTTTTGATCGCTTCACCAAGCGTTCCAAGATCGTCAGTGCGGTGCGGGAGTACCTTGATAAGAACGAGTTCCTCGAAGTGGAGACGCCTGTCTTGCATAACCAAGCCGGTGGTGCTTCTGCGCGCCCGTTCATTACTCACCACAATGCTTTAAACATCGACTTGTATCTGCGGATCGCGCTTGAGCTGCACCTCAAGCGTTTGATCGTCGGTGGCATGGAACGTGTCTATGAGATCGGACGGGTATTCCGTAACGAAGGGATCGATACGAAGCACAACCCTGAGTTCACGATGCTGGAAACTTATGCGGCCTATTGGGACCTGACAGACGTTATGGATGAAACCGAAGGCATTTTCCGTTATGCTGCGCAGAAGGTCCTTGGTACCGGAAAGATCACCTATCAAGGTCAAGACCTCGATTTAGACCAGCCGTTTGCACGGGTGCACATGGTCGATGCCATCAAAGAAAAAACCGGCGTTGATTTTTGGCAACCGATGACGACCGAAGAGGCACGTAAGGTTGCAGATGAACACCATGTCCATTACGAACCTTACTGGCAGACTGGCCACATCATTAACGCGTTCTTTGAAGAATTCGTTGAAAAGACACTTGTCCAGCCGACGTTCCTATATGGACATCCAATCGAGATCTCACCGTTGGCCAAGAAGAGCCAAAAGGATCCGCGCTTTGTCGACCGTTTCGAACTGTTCATGCACGGTAATGAATATGCAAACGCCTTTACCGAATTGAACGACCCGATCGATCAACGGCAACGGTTCGAAGCCCAGGCAGCTGAAAAGACTGCCGGTAACGATGAAGCCCAAGGGATTGATGAAGATTACATCGAAGCACTCGAATATGGGATGCCGCCAACAGGTGGTCTTGGGATCGGGATCGATCGGTTAGTGATGTTGCTGACCGACGCGCCATCGATTCGCGATGTGCTCCTTTTCCCAACATTGCGGCCATAATGTTTTTAGATTAGGTCAATAAAAAAGCGTTGTTTGCGTCGTGCCCGCCGAAGGCACCATGCAAAGACGCTTTTTTTCATGCAGTGAATATGCAACTTTTGAATTGAAGGTCCGTGCGTGCTGCTATTTTTACCGAATGACACGCACCGATTGTTGTGCGATTGTCACTCAAACCCATACAATGCTATCGTGTCGAAAAATCAGTGTTCGCATTTTTGAAAAAGTTTCAAAAAACGTTGACGTGATGCGGTTTGCCTGATAATATAAAGAACGTCGTTGAGGCGATGAGGTGCTTCACGGCGCCGAAGATATTAAAACTTTTGATTGACAATTGGTTAATCAAATGATAAGATATCTAAGTTGTCTTTTGGACAAGGTAGTCCTTTGAAAACTGAACAAAGTTTCGTAAATGTGATAGGGCTTTTCTTAAATGAAAAGAATTAAACATGAGCGAAGTCAATTTCGCTAGTAAATCTCGGATCTAAGGTTTCGGCCTT